>CAZPBV010000090.1:2712-10783 GCA_964584675.1 uncultured Bdellovibrionales bacterium | reverse complement strand
CGTGCACGCCCGGATGGCGTGCGCGCGGAGTGGAGCGTAGCGTAACTCCGCGTAGACGTTCCATAACGGGCGCTGCCCGTTGTTGGAACGTAATATGGCAGACGCGAGCTGGCGTAGCGTCTGATGCCACCAGATTCGCGCTGCTTCACGCGCGAATCGAATTTGGAGCGACTGAAAAACCGCCAGGGATGGCGGTTTTGAAGCAGTTCCCTAGCATTGTCAGAAGGAAATCGAGGGCTAATTATGAAAGTTTCAATCATGCGGTCGCGACCTTATTTGGCTACTAAGATTTGGAAGCCATTTCTTTGTTGGGGGTTGGTTCTCGTGTTCTCCTCTGGGCTCTCCGTTTCCGAGGGGCTTGCGCAGGCCCCAGGGGGAGCCAAAGAGTCGCCCAGTGATAAGGAAGATCCCCTGCCAAAGTCCGGCGTATTGTCTCGGTCCTTAAGTGGTGTAAGTGGAGATGCCAAGGTTGATATTCCGTGGGGAAAACAAGAGAGCCCCCAGGGGACAGTGGCTCCCATTAGCGGCTCTGTTTCTCGAAAGAGCCCTAAGGAATGGACCATGCGGGTGATGAATTCCTCCGAGGATGTCTATGCGGTAAATTTGCGAGTCGTTCAACTCGACAACAAGGGAAGTCAAGTGAAGTCAGATAGTTTTTCCAACCGGCTCAAGGGAGGAGAGACGGCCGAGCGCACGATGAGTGCTGCTTATAATTCAGCAGATGCTCAACTTCGTCTTGAGGGCTGGAAAAACCTTTCGCCAAAAAAGGACAAGGAGAAGGAAGAGGGGGTTAGCTCCTCGAAGCCATCTCAGACCGTTCGACCCAGCGGGCGCTAGGGCGTATTCACGAAACGGAGCCAGTTCCCTAGGCGGGCAGCGCTCATGAATTGTTGGTAAGGACATAAGCGGCATGAGTAGAGAGCGCAGGGCAAGAGTATCAAAAAAGCCCCGTTCAGACATGTCTCTACGCGCCCATGCCGCAGACGAGAGTCTGCTTATGGCTCCCCCTTCGAGTGGCGGGGATATTCGTATTCACTTGGTATATCCAAACAGATACTGGGTGGCTATGTCCAACTTAGGATTTCAAGCTGTTTACGGTATTTTGGCAAAACTTGCGGGCGTAGTGGTTGAAAGGGCCTTCTTGCCGGAGGGGGATTTGAGTGGTCCGATAAAGACATTTGAGTCGGGACGACCCCTTGCTGACTGCGATGTGCTTGGGTTCAGTTTGTCTTTTGAAACAGACTATCCGCACGTTGTTTCTATGCTGAGGCACATTAAGCTTCTGAGCCTGGACCCGGAGGAGAGGAATAGATTGGCGGACCAATCTCGTTTCGGGCGTCCGCTGTTGCTTGCGGGAGGTACGGGGGTCACCCTTAACCCAGAGCCGGTAGCTGATTTTTTTGATTCAATTTTTCTTGGGGAAGCTGAAGAGTTCCTGCCGGAGCTTGTCTCTGTCCTGCGTCGGGCGCGAGAATCTAACAGCGGACGCAGGGAGGTGCTCCTTAGAATGAGTGACCTAGAGGGCGTCTATGTGCCTCAGTTTTTCGTGCCAGTCTATGGCGATAGAGACGAGATCGTAAAATTTGAGGGACAAGCCCCTCGAGCTCGCCGACGATTTGTGAAAGATCTTTCTAAGTATCCCACTCACAGCATCATATTAACCCCCAACACGGAGTTTCGTTCCATGTTTCTTACGGAGACAGGCCGTGGGTGCGAGATGGGCTGTCGATTCTGTGTTGCCGGGTACATATATCGTCCGGTGCGAAAGCGTTCTGAGGAATCGATTGCGGAGACCGTAAAAATAGGGCTTGAGAACAGTGAGGCAGTTGGATTTGTGGGCGCGGCTGTTTCTTCTCATCGTGCTATTGCCAAGCTTGCCACCCATGTGGCTGAACGCGGCGGTCGAGCCTCTCTCAGTTCCATCATGTCTCAAAAGGTATCTCCAGAGCTCGCCGCAAGTTTATCAGAGAGCGAGTATAAGACCGTTGCGTTAGCTCCAGAAGCAGGCTCGGAGCGCCTCAGGCGGGCTGCAGGTAAACGCGTATCGAATGAACAAGTTATTGAAGCCGCCCGTACGCTTGCCGAGGCGGGCATAAAAGGGTTTAAGCTCTACTTTATGGTCGGGCTTCCGACGGAAAGAGATGAAGACGTTGAAGCTATAGTGGAGTTGGCGGAGGGGGTGCAAGCCGCTGTTCTTCAAGCCTCGAGGCCGAGCGGGAAGGCGGGCTGGATCATCTTATCGGTCAATCCGTTTATTCCCAAAGCCTCGACCCCCTTTCAGTGGGAGCCTATGCTTGAAAGGCGCGACTTGGAGCGAAAGATCGATTTTTTGAGGGGTCGCGTCAAACGCATACCGAATGTGGAAATGAACTATGAGTCTCCGCGAGAAAGTTACTTTCAAGCATTTCTTTCACGGGGAGACCGGCGAGTGGCTCGCGTTTTGATTGAGATGGCGGCGAATCGACGGGACTGGAAGTGGCTTGTGTCCAAAGCGCGGCAGCGGGTGCTAAACGACGTACCGGCGCTCTCTTTTTATGCTACGAGGCGAATTCCATTTGGCGAGATTCTTCCCTGGGAAATGGTCGACTCGAGAATTGACCGTGCCTTGCTGATGCGAGAGGCCAGGCGAGCCTATGAAGACCGGGGCGCGGTTGTCGTGGCGCCTCCCTTGGTAGGCCCAGCGTCAATGTGCGCTTGATGCGATGCCGGGAAGCCCCTTTTTTCTCGGCTATTTTTGAGGCAAACTGGTTGGAGCCGCTTTTAGAATGGGCGCCGGGCTATGTATGACATGAGTTATAGAGTCTTAAGATAGAGGAAGTTTATTTATGAAGTGCATTGTTCCTGTTATTTCAGGCAAGGGCGGGGTTGGAAAATCCACGGTTGCGGTCAATTTGGCCGTCGCTTTGGCGCAGACCGGAGCTGAGGTGGCCCTGATTGACTCGGATTTTTATGGTCCGAGTATTCCTACCCTCATGGGAGGCGGAGAGATTCATACCGATCACGAGGAACGGCTGATTCCGCCGAAGAAGTGGGGAGTAAAGTATATTAGTCTTGGTTTCTTTTTGAGAAATCCTGATGACGCTGTTATTTGGCGCGGCCCCATGTTCAACAAGGCGCTCACCCAGCTTTTTGAAGATGTGAGTTGGGGCGCGGTGGACTATTGCATTGTTGACATGCCGCCAGGGACCGGGGACGCTCAGCTTTCCCTTTCCCAACTGGTCAAACTCTCGGGAGCGGTGGTAGTGACAACTCCTCAGGAAGTGGCCCTGGCCGATGTTCGTAAGGCGCTAAACATGCTGCAAAAAGTTAATGTTGAGGTGCTTGGCGTGGTTGAGAACATGGCCGGCTTTATTGCCCCTGACGGGCAGCGCATAGATATCTTTGGCGCGGGCGGGGGAGCAAGGCTGGCGCAAGCATGCGGTGTGGAGCTTCTTTCCTCGATTCCCATAGACGTCTCTATTCGAGAGGCAGGAGATAGTGGCGAGCCGATAGCGCTGAGACCCGAAACCCCCGCGGGTAGAGTCTTTGGCGAGCTTGCGTTGAAATTGCGAGCTATTCTTGATAAAAAGAGGCAGAGCGAGTCTGTCCTCAAGGTGGTTAATTAAACTCCGTTATTAGGCTTGAGCTATGTTTTACGCGATTCTTGGTGTTCACCTCGTTTTATGCGCCATATTAGTTGGGCTGGTGCTTCTACAGCAGGGCAAGGGGGCCGATATGGGCGCGGCCTTTGGCGGCGGCAGTAATTCCCTTTTTGGCGCGGGTGGAGCGACGGCCCTCATCACGAAAGTGACCACTGGCGTAGCTGTGGCATTTTTTGTTACCTCAGTGATTTTGGTAAATCAGTTTGCCCGGATTTCGCCCTCATCGCGAACAAGCGAAAATCCTTTGGGCGGTTCGGTGATGAATAAGGAAATGGTGCCTCAAACTGCGGCTGCGCCAGGAGCTCAACCTGCCGATGGACAAGTGAGCCCGCAGGGTGATAGTAATCCGTCTGCGGCAAAATTAGGGGCTGCTGTGGATGCTTCTGCTCATTCGGTTCCGCCTGGAGATAGGGTGGCTGGAGCGAGCGGGGATCGAGAGACAGGGAGATCCTCGCCACAATAGTTTCTCCTTTTTGAGTTTCTTTCTTTGCCCGGATGGTGGAATGGTAGACACACCAGCTTGAGGGGCTGGCGAGCGCAAGCTCATGGAGGTTCAAGTCCTCTTCCGGGCAGTTTACCCCTATTTCTCTCGGCATCGTATCAACCACTGAGGCTTCGCTTCAGTGGTTGGGTAAGCTATCCGTGTTCTGATCCAGCACGGACTTCTCGCAGGCCATGTTGGGGCCACTTTCCTAAAGCAGGAAAGTTTCGTCGCAGTTTTGTTTCACCAAAGTTTGTCTCACTAGAGCATTGAGGCGGGCAAGGGCACGGCCTTCAAGTTGTCGTACTGCTTCAGGGGTAGTTCCTCTAATGTGGGCGACTTCCTTACGTGTATACTCTTGTTGGTATGGCGGTAGGCCAAATCGCATTTGTAAGACACGAGAGTAGTCCTCAGGCAGCATCTTGATAGCATTATCGAGATAGATTCTGAGAAATTCCGCGTCAAGTAAAACTTGAGGACTGCTCGTATGAGAGCGGTCCTCAAGCACGCGGGCTGGTTGGTGTCGGTTCTTTGAAGTTGCCACGCCATCGATAGAAACCGGAGGAAGCGCAACATGCGATAGGGGAGGGGTGGGCCTGAGTTTGTTGGGTTTCTTATCACTAAAAACGGTTGACTGACTGCGCGGATTTATTTGCTCTCGATGATCTTGGGGGCCTGTTCGTAGAAGATCCTCCTGCATATCAATAGGAACAGTAACTACCGCACAGGCGTGCTGTAAGGGCCCATAGGCTCGTGCAACCCTCTGGCGTATCCAACCGGCCGCGTAGGTGGAAAACTTTAGGTTCCGTTCCGGATCGAAAAGATCTGCGGCTTTAAAGAGGCCAAAGTTACCTACCTGAATCCTATCAAGCAGTGGCGCCGCCCTAGTCCGGAACCGCTTAACGACCGAAACCACGAACCGCAAATTTGCTTGAACCAGCGCATCTCGAGCCTGACATCGTAACCTCTCGTGATATTCAGCCGTTCGAAGCCTACCGGCAATATAGTCTGGAGACTGTGAGGAAAAAAAATCTTCTAGCGGCCCCGCAAAAAAAAGTCGAGAATCGTCGTTACCTACGGAAAGGAGCCGCAACTGCGCTTTAGCTTCTTCGCGGATCGAGACCAAAAAGTCCGGCTTGAAGGTGAATCGACCGAGGAAGGCTTTAAAGGCAGCGAGCCCCCTCGCAGATAACTCCTTTGACGCAATACGGGTCTGTGCCCTACTGCAAAAACGGCATAGCTTGATAAAATCTTGGTCCAGGCGACTACCTATTCCTATAATTACGTCGGCGCTTCTGCTGGAGCGACCCCTTTGGTGAACATCGGCGAAATGAGAAATGAACAAGTAGGCTCCAATGTGAGTATGGGAAAGTTCGCCAGCAATCAATCTGAGTTGCCGGTGCATTTCATGTCCCAGTATCTTCTCTTCACCGGTGGACAGTAGCGGAACTCTTCGAGCATCAGATAGGTAGGTTGTTAAAGCATCCTGCGGGTCCAGGACTCGGTGGGTATCGGGATTGTGATGTGACTCAACCCGGTTTAACAGGTGAACAACGGTGAGTCGATCGAACTGTGCACGTAGCTGACTTGTTCGCCGAGCCAGCCAATCTGCAAATAGGGCCGACTGGCCCGTTGCTTGTAGATCAAGCAATCCGCCATATTCGTCACGAAGGGCTTGATATACCGTCCGAAGTTGATCGAGCCTTATAGGTTTACAGGTGCCCGGGTCCCAGCCGTCGAGCTTAGAGAATCTCTCTTGGTTTGTAATAGCAAGCTCTAGTGGTGAAAGTGGCGGCGGCAGCATGGCGTTTCGAACCTGGTGAATGTCCTGAAGTGTGTGGCAGGTGACGGTTAGTCCCGCTCGTGTCAGGACGGAATAGCAATCAAAGGTCTTCCAGTTTTCGGTCCGCTCAGAATGGTGGGCAAAGGCAAGGAGTATATCGAGTGAGCTCGCAGGCTTTAGACGCAGGCGTGGTAGGTTTGGCGAGGGACAGACTAATCGCAGTGCTGGAGCCGGATCGGAAAATGCTGTTGCGACACTGCTCATGTAAGAAAAGGTACCAAGAATCAAGAGTTTAAGAAACAGACTGCTCGGGAAGCTGCCAACCCACTTCTCGGGCATGGTAGCGGAGAACAGGTTGGTTCTGACACCATTCTAAGGTTGCGTTAGGGGCTACGGCATGCGTTTTGGTTCCTTAACCAGCCCCTCCGGGATTCTAACTTTCAGCCCAATTGAGAGCGGTTCCTCTGGTTTTAGACCGTTAGCGGCAGCCACCTCAGAGACTCCCGACTCGCCCCCCGTATACCACTTCACGATGCTTTGCAGAGATTCCTTATCCGATTTGACCACATGAAGAACGTCCCCACTCTTGTCTCTAAGGGCATAGCCTTGAGCATGCAGAAGTGCCATCTGGTCTGAGCTTAGGTTCTTAAAATTTTGAGGGACCTCGGGTTTTACAGGGGTGGGCCCTGCCTCAGGCTTATCGCTCTTAGATACCACAACCTTGGGGGCCCGTTTGACCGGCCTGGGAGTTGGCTTAGGAGCGGGGACATACTCGGGGAGTGGTGGTTTGAGGCGCTTATCGGGGGGAGGTTCAAACCTGAAGCGGTGTTGCTTGCCGTTAATATAAAAGATCGGCTCCCCAATGAGCGAGCCATCCAGTTGAGTAAGTACCCTAAAATCCTGACGTTCAATCGGGTAGGGTCCCCGGACAACCCACTCGGACTTAATTGCGTTATCCGGCCGCCGGTACTGCTGTAAATCCGCCGCGTACGCTTCACGATCGCGGGGATAGTAGAGAATCATATGGGCGGTGCTCAATGATTGCTGGGTAATCTCAATTGCGGAAGGCGCCCCGCGGTGCTCCAAAAAGTGCATCAGATACCTGCTATTTTCTGCTTCATTCCCTAGAAAGAGATTGGCGCCGAGGTAGGGGTTTGTCGTGCTCAGGGGCAATATTCCTTGGTTAACAAGGGAGGGGTAGCTCCGAATCTCTTGGGTGCAGGCAACAAAAAGGAACGCTAGAGGCACGACAGATAGTAGTTTCAGCACGGTCACTCGCATGGAAGCATTGTGCACTGAGTCATTCTCCTGGACCAGGGGAAAAGTAGCGTGCCTCCTGAATGAAATGTATTCGGGCGTTTCCTTGTGGCCTGAGGCTCTGATAAGCTCCTAACCATGCGAATAGTCTCCCTTGAGCCTTTCTTGACCGAGCTGGTGTGTGCCCTTGGATTAGAGGACCAGCTCGTAGGCGTTACTGAACGTTGTTCGCTACCCGATAGTCTGAAGGCGACCAAGAGGGTTTCTGATAATTCCGGCACTATTGATTGGGAGACACTAGCCGCGGTTGGTGCGGATATGCTGTTTTGTTCTGTTGCATCCAGCGAGCCCCTTACCGTTCAGGCCATGCGCCCATTGCGTCCGGGAGACGTGCGCCTGCAGGATCTTTCAATGCCGAAGGGGGCTCTCGCGGAGTGCGTTCAAATTTTAAGTTTGTATCCGATCCGTTTGGACGATGTCTATGAGACCTTTGAGCAAGTTGGAAGAATATTGGGAAAAGCGCAACGCGGAAGGGAGCTTGCGCAGCGAGCCAAAGCTCAGCTCATGGACTGGGGGCAAAATTTTTATGACCGCATCAAAAATAAGAAGGTGACGTTCCTCTCATGCGCTGAGCCGCTTACCCTGGCTAGTCGCTGGATTCCAGATATGGTTAGATTGGCTTCCTGCCACCCGCAGGCCCCGTCTGGCTGCGTGGAAGATCGGGTGGTGACGTGGAACGAGATAGTTCGTTTTCGCCCGGATGTCATCTTTGTCTCTCCGCGCGGCCTTGCGATACAGGAGGCGCTAAAGACTTTTAAGGTTCTCGAGCGGATTGAAGGGTGGGAAGGCACCCCTGCGGTAAAGAGGGGAGAGGTGTATTTTAGCGACGGAAAGACCCACTTTTATAGC
>CAZPBV010000090.1:0-2702 GCA_964584675.1 uncultured Bdellovibrionales bacterium | reverse complement strand
GTCTGGGTGTGGTGGAGTCTATGGGAATTCTTATTTCCGCGCTTGCCGGCATCGATAGTGGATACATTACTCCTCGTGATAGCTTTTTTAGGCTTCGTTGGCTAGAGTTGCAGCGGCATCGAATTTAAGTGAGGCGTGCACGACAACATGGAACAGGAGCGAGGAAGCGTAGCCGGAGTTACCGGACCCATGATAGGTGATACGCTGGAGCTGCGTCAGAGTTGGCTCGAAGTTTGTGGAGATCGGCGGACAGATATTGATGCTTCCCTGCGCGAGGCTGCCCGCGAACACCTGGCCCTGAAGGGGTACACCCAAAAGGATGTCGAGTATGTGGCCGGCCTAGAGCGCCCTATCTTTGACGGCACCCTCAGATTGAGCTCGCCGGAGCTTGAAAAGCTTCGGCTGCTTTGTCGGTTGTGCGAGGTGCGATTAAAGCCACAGAGGATAAGTTCTCATCGACCAGTTGTTGGCAAAATTATCGTAGCGGTGAAGAGAGCGTTGTTCCCAATAGTTGAAGTGTTTATGAAGGACGCCCTTCGCCAACAGCGTGATTTTAATGCTGCCGTCGTGACCTTGCTAACAGAACTCACCAGTAGAACGACACAAAAGTGACCCATTCGAGGAAACTTTTTTAGAAAATGTCCGAATAAGGCCTCGAGACAAAAATAGCGGGAGGCCGGATATGGTTAAAAGTATCGGGGTGGCGTCAACAGCCCCAGGGAGGGTCGCTGCTGTGCCGGGCCAAAAGGGGCCAAAGCCAACGAACTTTTCTGAGATAAGGGACGCCCTAAAAAGAAGTCCTGACATTATCAATGTCCTGGGCGGGGGCGATTTGCACCAAACCCTACTGCGAGTTAAGGATCAAATTATTCAGGGCAAGTCATTTGGCCCGCGAGAGCTCTTGATATTTCAGATGCAGGCCAGCGAGCTCAACCTTCGGGTAGAATTGTTGGCCAAGACAGCCGATAGCGCGCTCTCTTCCCTGCGCCGCCTTCAGAGCAATCAGTAAAGCGGACAGACTGCAATGGAAACTTCGGAAATAAGAAGGCTTGAGCTCAAAGCTGAACAAACGCGCGCACTGATTCGAACCGGCGAAAAAAAGGTCGCCGAGCTTTCCCAGCGGCTTGAGGGTGAGCGTCACCGTTATAGAGAGGGCATGTCTCAGTTTGCCCAGGTAAAGCGAAATCTTCTGGTCGGCGCTCGGGCGTTAGAAATGCCAAGGGCGGCGATGGAACGTCTTCAAACGGGGACGATCCGGCTGGCCTACATACAGCGGTTGCTCGGTCAGTGCGCGGCGGGAGTCGAGGAGTTGACGCAATCTCACAAGCAGACTCTTTGGCGTCTGGCCACGCACAAGGAGGTTCTAGCGTCGGTGGAAGATAAGATTCTCGAGACTCAAAATGGCGAAAAAGCCCTCAGCGATGAGCAACAGGCCGAGGCGCTACACGAGTTACATGGAGCCTCGCATGGAACACATCATGCCGAAGGTGATGAGGTAAGTGAGTTAATGAAATTAGGTCGGCAAACGGATCTGAAAGATGTCGATCCGCAAAAGACTGACCAGAGGGAAGCAGTTTGGGCCCCGGAATTTGGAGCGCAGATATCAAATCCGGACCCTCTGCAATCGAACACTTCTCAGCATGACCTTTCGGGGGGGCATCGGCAAAATCAGGAGCAGTCCTTCCGAGGCGGCAACAGTGTCGATCACGAGAGGCCGCCGAACGCTCGAATGGTTGTTCAAGACTCATCGAGTGAAATTGTTGACCGAATTAGGAATTTCTCGGTGGCAAGTAGAGCGGATGCCTGTTCAGTATCCTTTACCTATACGGGACCGGGCGGCGCCCAGATGGATCTGTGCGTAGAGAGGATGGCATCCGGAGGGGTTGCGATTTCAATGAACCCGGAACGTGCTCACACAGGCAGGTATCTGGTTTCCCAGGTAAATCCGCTGTTAAGGGCCTTGAGGCAAGCCGGAGTGAGGGTGGTAACTGTTTCTGTCGGCTCGGCGAATCGAATGGGAGCTCCCCAGCATGGATAGCGTAGTACAAATAAACCCGAGCTGGCTTGTCATTTTGATGGCGGTGGTAGCTATTGTTCCCATGGCGCTTTCTCTTCTAACTTCGTACCTAAAGATGAGTATTGTCTTTGGAATGGTGAAAAACGCGCTCGGCACGCAGTCATCCCCGAGCGCCATCACGGTGATGGCGCTTTCTGCCGCCCTGACCTGTTTTACCATGGGTCCTGTTTTCGAAGAATGTGTTCGGGCGGGCGCGTCGCTCGATATGCAGGGCCTTCTTCAGTCCCCATCTGAGCAAAAGCTCGCAGTCATGGCCGAAATTTTTTCTCCTTGGAGAAGATTCCTAGAGAAGCATAGCGGTGTCAGGGAGCTTAAGACCTTGGAGGGATTACAGCAGACCGAACCCGCGGCTGCTCTTGGTGGCGACACCCGCGCTGGTTCGATTTCCACACTCAAAATGTTGGTGCCGGCGTTTGTATTGACGGAACTTAAGGAAGGCTTTTCGATGGGATTTGTGCTGCTCCTTCCATTTTTAGTGGTGGACTTGATCGTTGCAAATATTTTGGTGGGGCTGGGTATGAGCATGGTGAGTCCTGTCATGATCGCGCTTCCAATTAAGCTGCTTCTCTTTGTGGCGTCTGATGGGTGGCTGCTATTGGCGAAAGGATTGGTGCTCTCTTACCAG
>CAZPBV010000089.1:6858-10857 GCA_964584675.1 uncultured Bdellovibrionales bacterium | reverse complement strand
CCGCCATAATAAGGCGCCAAAACCACGGGACATATATCTCCTCGCGGCCTCGAATCATGGCGCGATGAATCGCACGCCCCACTACGAAAGGCTCCGCAAAAAGCGGCCCTTGTTTAAGATGTGCCGTCATGGGGGTCCGAACAAAACCCGGCTTGATCGTCACCACGGCAACTCCTTTCTTGTATAACCGGTTTCTCAACCCCTGGAGAAATATGTTGAGAGCTCCCTTGGCTGAGCCATAGACATAGTTGCTTTGTCTGCCCCGGTCGCCGGCAACTGAAGAGATAACGGCAATGGTTCCGCGTCCCGCGGCGCTCAAATAGTTGGCAAATTCAGTAAGGAGTGAGGCGACACTCGTAAAGTTGGTGTCAAACGCGCGCCGCATCTGGCCAAAAGACACCTCGCACTTGCCCTGATCCGGAAGAGAGCCATGTGCTATGAGGACGGCATCAATGCCTCCCATGACTCGGACCGCCTCTTCCA
This sequence comes from uncultured Bdellovibrionales bacterium, assembly GCA_964584675.1. Classification (GTDB taxonomy): domain Bacteria; phylum Bdellovibrionota_C; class UBA2361; order UBA2361; family JBGSMV01; genus CAZPBV01. The sequence continues at coordinate 10,374 of CAZPBV010000089.1, read as the reverse complement.
CGAGCGCGGGGTGGCGTTCATAGTCGCAAGCATCCATTTCATGCGCCCATACCTCACGAGCGCCGCGCACCAGAAGATCAGCCCGCAGCGCCTCAAGCGCCTCGTGCTTGCGACCCACCAACAGCAAGGCGCTTCCCTCAGCCGCAAAGAGGCGCGCCACCTGCTCGGCTATCGCCGAATATGCGCCAACGATGACTATTCGATTCATGAAGCCTACCCTCTCACCCGGCGCCAAAAATCCGAGCTGCAACGTTTGTCCCGCAGCCTATCAAAATTATCCATACGGGCTCCATAGGCCGCGTCAAACATCGCCGGAGACATAACGGCATCCTTGGCCGGATAAATAGCCCCGCCGCCCTCTCGCACCAGATCTTCAAGCTCACCGAGGAGCGCGACGGTTTCCGCCCCCCGGTTTGCAAAATCCAGGCACAAGGTTACCCCAGGCCTTGGAAAAGACAACATGCCGGGGGAGGAAGTATCCCCGAATTCCTTAAGAACCGCCAGAAACGAAGCTCGCCCACTCTTCACCACGCGACTAAGCAGTTCAGGAAGCAGCTCGCGCGCATGCGGACGCGGCAGCACGCATTGAAACTGAAAAAAGCCCTTGCCGCCATAGAGCAGATTCCAGTTCCCGATTCCATCAAGCGGATAAAAGAAAGAAGTAAGCGGAACATACTTCCTTACCAAGGCAGCGCGCTGTTTATGAAAATACACTCCGTTAAATGCCCGCATGCTGCTGCGGTTGAGCAGAATCACAGGGACGACACAGGGAACCGAAACCATGGGCCGGTCTGAGAAATGAAAGCTTCGTCTAGGCTTTGCCTCATCATCGCGAGAGGCAAAATTACCACGAATGAAAATGCCCCGCCCGAACGAGCTGCCTGAACTGACGCAATCAAGCCACGCAACCGTATACTCAAACTCACGGCCGGACTGCGCCGAGATCTCAAAGAAATGCTCGAGAGATCGAAACTGCAGTTCTTCCGATTTCACCCACGGAGAACTAATAGGGACCAATTGAACATCGGCATTCAAAATCAACCCGGTCAATCCAAGCCCTGCAATGGTGGCGTGAAATAATTCGCTATTCTCCTGGTGCGAGCACTCATATGCCTTCCCATCCGAGCGCAACAGCAAAAGCCGTTTGACAAAACGACCAAAGGTTCCCGCCAGGTGATGATTCTTGCCATGGACATCATTGGCTATGGCTCCCCCAACACTTACCCACTGAGTCCCGGGACTCACCGGCAGGAACCAGCCGCGCGGGACAGAAAAACGAATAATGTCAAAGAGAGATACTCCTGCTTCGCACCGAATAACACCGCTCGAGGGGTTCCACGATAAGAAATGATTAAGAAACCGAGTGGACAGGGAGTAGCCGCCATGGTTGAGGCAAGAATCCCCATAGCTCCTGCCCAAGCCATGGGCCAAGTAGCTATCAGATCCGGTAAAACCACCATTCCCGGCAGGATTGAGGAATTCATGAGTTTCCGCCGCCCAACGCGGTTCAACAATACGCTGAGAGGTTTTCTTTATGCGCCCCCAGGAGAGAAAATCTTCTGAAAAACGAATGGTCAGACCCATAGATCCTCACAATGCGGCGACCATAATACCCAGCGCCATAAGGCCAACTCCATAGCTCACCCTATCGCTTAGCGCGAACACTATCGGGTCTTCATGCACCAAACCACGCTGCGCAAGCAGCCACACACGGCTCACCCAGTAGAGCACCAACGGACAGGCAAGCCAAATGAGTTCGGGCCGGGCATAGAGAGAGGAAACCTCTCTGCTACTCACATACAGCGCCAACACCAACACCGACAGATACCCGCTGATGGTCCCAAACATGGCAACCTGAGCCAAATCTGAGGCCTGATAGCCGCGCCGTTTCAGCTCCTCTTTCCCTTCGCTCTTGATACTGAGCAGCTCCGAATAGCGCTTCACACATGCCAAACTAAAAAAGAAAAACATCGAGAATCCCACCAACCACTGCGACACGGCAACCATGGTGGCCGCCCCGCCGGCAAGAACCCGTAGCGCATACATACTCGCAAGCAGCACGACATCAGCTACCGCTACCTTCTTAAAATGCAGGCTGTAGAGGCACGTCAAAACAAAATAGGAGAACAGAATGAGGGAAAAACTATTGGCCAAGTAAGTTGAGAAACAAAACCCCGCAGCAATCAATAAGCAACTCAGGAGCGCCGCGTACGAGCGGCTCATTTCACCGCTCGCAATCGGTCGTTTCCGCTTTACCGGATGGTGCCTATCCGCCTCGGCATCGAGAATATCATTAATGAGATATACCCCCGAGGCCGTCAAACTGAATGCGGCAAAGGCAAGCAGCGCAGCCCCGAGCGACTCAATCTCCAAAACACGGTGAGCAGTCACCAGAGGAATAAAAACCAGAATGTTTTTTACCCACTGATGGATCCGGAGAGCCCTTAGCACCGCGGGCACACGGAAGAGGCTCGGTCGCTCCGTCACGTTTTCACTTCCGTAGGTTGTATTTTAAAATTGCATAAATGGCGCGAAATCCATCACGCCATCCAATTTTCTTTCCTTCGGCATAGGTTCTTCCGTAGTAGGAAATGCCGACCTCATATATACGATAGCCGCCACGCGCGACCTTGGCGGTAATTTCCGGCTCAAAGCCAAAGCGATTCTCTTCGATGGCAATTGCCTGAATGACCTCGCGCCGAAACATTTTGTAGCAAGTTTCCATATCGGTCAGATTGATATTGGTGAACATATTGGAAAGCAGGGTCAAAAAACGATTTCCCAGGTAGTGCCAAAAATAAACGACACGATGCGGCTGTCCGCCCATGAAGCGCGAACCAAACACTACGTCCGCCTTGTTCTTTTCTATCGGCTCCAGCAGCAGCGGATACTCCTGGGGGTCATACTCCAAATCAGCGTCTTGCACGACAACCACCTCTCCACTCGCTTCTCGAAAGCCCGTACGAAGAGCGGCGCCCTTGCCCTGGTTAACCTCGTGATAAATAATCTTATCAACCAGAGGCGCGATTTCTTGACGCAACACGTCTCGGGTGCCGTCGGACGAGCAATCATCGACCACGATAATTTCCTTGCTCTGAACAGGGGCGGCACGAACTGCGCTCACGATGGACTGGATAGTGTGGCGTTCATTATAGCAGGGAATAATAATAGATAGCTTCATCAAGACTCCTTATCTCGGGACCCTTCAATCCATGGCTTTACCACACGCGGTGGGAAAGCAAACGAGAAATCTTCCAATAGTAACGTTAAGTTGGGGTTATAGTAAGGGTCCATTCGCAATTCCGACGCCCAGCGCTTTTTCATATTCTCCACCTCGCCCTCAAATCGCATGAACTTTTGAGGGGTATTCTCGTAACCTCGGCTTGCCGATTCAAAATGGTATAGTTCGGCATAGGCGTTGTAAACAATCTGAAATCCAGCCTGACGCACACGCAAACAGAGATCCACATCGTTAAACGCCACTGAAAGACCCTCATCAAAGCCGCTGACTTTGCT
>CAZPBV010000089.1:5934-6848 GCA_964584675.1 uncultured Bdellovibrionales bacterium | reverse complement strand
TTGAGACAGTATCGCGCGGTTAAAATAGCCGGGGTCAGTCCTCCGAATGCCCTTATGATTATGTCCGGCAACTCCGCCTATTCCAAGAATTATTCCGGCATGCTGCACACAATCATTGGGATAGAGCAGTCGAGCGCCGACTGCCCCTACCTCTGTCCGCACCGCATACGCAACAAGCTCGTCAAGCCAGTCCGGCGAAATGACCTTGAGGTCATTATTGAGAAACGCCAATAGGTCGCCTCGCGCTTCACGAGCTGCGCGATTATTGAGGCGCGAAAAGTTAAACGGCTCGGTATCCTTCAGAATGCGGGCTGCGCCGCGCCGCTCAAGTTCTGCAAAATATGCTAGAGTCTCAGGCTCCTCGCTGCCGTTATCAACTATCACTATCTCGTAATTGGGATAGGTTGTATCTGACCGTATGCTTTCAATACAGACTTTCAGAATATCTTCTTTGTCACGGGTTGGGATAATAATACTGACCAGGGGCTTTGAATCGGGAACCGGCCAGCGCACCCGCAGGTGCGAAATAGCCTGCAATATTTCGACTCGTGCACCCTGCACCCCCCGGCGACCAAGGTGTTCCCGCACGGCCAAGGCTTGAGCGTCGAGCACATACGGCTTATATGCCGTCGATTGGGCGGTCGAGCCCTCTATCACTCGCCAGTGGTACAACACAAAGGGAATATGCCGAATGTGGTGAGAACTGAGTCCTTCCGTTGCGCGCAAAATAAGATCCCAATCCTGTGCGCCATCAAAGCCGGCGCGAAATCCGCCAATAGAACGAACCACGTCGGAACGAATTACCGTCAGATGACAGACGTAATTTTGACTCAGCAAGAGTTCCGGATTCCAATCGCTCTTAAAATACGGATTAAAGCGCATTCCATAGGTGGTGATCTTATCTTCGTCACTAT
>CAZPBV010000089.1:4175-5924 GCA_964584675.1 uncultured Bdellovibrionales bacterium | reverse complement strand
ACTATAGAGAAACCGTGCCTCGGGAAATCGGTTAATCTCTTGAGCCACCATGTAGAGCGCGTGAGGGGCCAATTCATCATCGTGGTCCAGGAGGGCAATAAAATCCCCGCTTGCCAGCTCGAGCGCCGAGTTGGAGGCTGCTGCAATGTGTCCATTGGTTTCACGAAAACACAACTTAATGCGCTTATCGGCGGCCGCGTACTCCTCCAGCACCCGCTTCACATGCGGAGCGCTTGAGTTATCGTCCGCTATACACAGTTCCCACGATGGGTACAATTGACCGACAACAGACTCGATCGCCTTCCTGAGCCACTGCTCCGGCGTGTTGTAGACCGGCATGATAAGGCTCATAAGAGGCTTGCGGGAAAGTTTCTGGCAAGCAGTTTCGATCTTGCGGCGATCGGCCTCACCGAGGGTGTCGTATTTCTCAACCCAGTCCTGATAATTATTGGTTAGTTGATTTCCAAATAGCTTTACTTTAAGCGCGTGCAACCCGCCCTCACGCAAGATGACCAGCGCTCGCCGGCACTTAATAAAAAACATACGCGGATGACGGCGTAGCTGCTGCCCTTGCTTGTAAAGCGCGGACCATACCACCTGCAGTGTGCCAATCTCCCGAAATGACAAATCGCTTAGATCAAACTCACCGTCAGCGCTAAACGGATCAATTCGAAGATGCCGGGTATTAAGAGGAATTCTGGCTGTAATTTCATCGTCTCTTCCCTGCTCAAAGGTGAGCCAGACACGCTTGTCACCGGAAAAATTTCCATCTTCTGAGAAATAGAGGAGGGCCGCCAGGTGTCCACGCGGCCCTCCTCCTTTGGCTCGTACGGCGACCCAACCACTGGGGCAGGTCTGGTCGCTCACCGTTACATAAAGAAATGGACTCGGCCCCACAATCTCATAATGCGACCCTGAGCCGACAATGTTTCTGCCACTTGATAATTGAGCTTGTACGGTGCGATTTCTATACAGGGGAAAGATGGCACGCTTGAGAGCCGCCATTTTTCGAAGGGGGGCCGTGATTCGCCACGAAAGCGATCCCAGAATATCATCAAGTAAATCTTGCAGCCGATCCTTTTGAAGCTTGATATCTTCAAGCTGGCTTAAAGCGCTCTGTAACCGGCGCTGCGTAAGCGCCAAGGCTGACTCCACGTCCTGTCCGCCGCCCGCCTGAGCCCTTCCCTGCTGCGAAGTATTCCCGTTACTCGATGAGTCGCCGGACTCAGAGAAGACTACCTGTTCGAACGAGCCCGCCGGCTCGTTCGATTTTTCCGGCTCAATTGACTTTAACTGCGCCATATTCGTGGAATTCATCGATACAAGACCCGATAAACAGAGGTAGTTTTGAGATATTGTAGATACTTTATGGGCATCGCCAGATACTGTGCATGTTTGCGAGCGTACTGGAAAGCCACTCGTTTATCGTCATGAAATTGTTTCATAAACGAAGAGTTGCTCTTTGTTCCAGTCATGCGGCGAAAGGAAGCCAAATAGCTCGGTAAAACGATAGGGGGACATTCCCATCCGACCCGTAACCAGTATTCATAGTCCATGACAAAGTTTTCGGTCTCAGAGAAATATCCGTATCTATCCAACAATTCGCGCCGCAAGAAAACGGCCGGCTGGCAAACAAAATTCTCAGTGAGGAGTAAGAAATAGCTATAGTGACGCAACAAAAATTTCTTATAAGCAGTAATCCAGCTTTGCATCTCGCGCCCGTCTTCGTTCACTATTCGACACTGCCCG
>CAZPBV010000089.1:0-4165 GCA_964584675.1 uncultured Bdellovibrionales bacterium | reverse complement strand
TTCTTGTCCGGCTCCCGGGCAATTGCTTCAACAACCTGCGCCAAAGCCCCCGGCTCGTCGGTATCATCGGCATTTAAGAACGCCACAATCTCTCCACGGCTCTCGCGAAGACCTAGATTAATTCCGGCTGACTGATTAAGCCCGGCTGCAGGGACCCGTCTGATGCAGCCGGCGCCATCTCCGGACTCAAAGCTGCCAATAATTTCAAGAGTGCCATCCGTGGAACCCGCATCCGTAATAATGTGTTCAAGGTCGAGGCCCGCCCGGCGTTGAGACAAAACACTCTCGATAGTCCAAGAAATAGTTTTGGCCGAATTAAAGCACGTAGTGACGATGGATATTTTTGTTGTCATGGGTACCTTAACGACCGATCACCCCCCTCTACCTTGCCGCAAATCCCGATGACTTCCGCACGACCAAGGTAATATTTGGTTCATACCTATGAAAATACACCCCACCATTTACAACGAGTAACGCTTTGAGGAAAAGGTGGAACATACGCTGAGCGATAGAGCGGGAGATTCCGATAATGCCCTGAGGGGGAATGCAGTACCCAACCACCGAAACTTCTGGAGCGCTCTCCGCCCGCTGGCTCCCTGGTAACGACCCTAGGTCACACATCTGCACCAATTGCTTCAGCGAATTCTCAGAAAACAGCTGGACGTGGGTAATGTCAGAGTAACGCTCCACGATCGACAGCGGGTTACCTCCGTTTGGAACAGTAATCAGCAAAACGCCCCCTGGCTTGAGGTGACGAAAAAGAACCTTGAGCATAGGCACAAGAGCTTCGGCTCGCACATGCTCCATTATCTGTAGCATGAAGATGCAGTCATACTGCCGAAGCTCGTGATCGATCGTCTCCAAGCTCTCAAGGTGCGCAAGCCACGCGTGCGATAGCTGAAAGGTATTTTTTAAGTGCTCCAGCACGCCCGTATCTCTATCAACTATATCAATGTCGGTCGTACCTACCGATCGAAGCAAGTCCAGAAATTCACCGAGCCCCGGCCCCAGTTCCAATACCGTCATTCCCGTTCGCAGGTACTTGCCGAAGTTGTGAATCAGATATTCGCGCTTTCGACGCGGGGTCTTTTCTGAGTATAAATTTTTTAAATAGCTCACATAGTCAGCCATGCGCCGCCTCATGAGTTGGTTCTACTTCCTTGTGCTCACACGCTGCGCACAGTGCGAGCGCAGTGCGAATGACATCCTGAGTAGCGATTCGCCAGCTATACTCTTGAGAGCGGGCGATTGCTCCCTCTGAGAGTCGTTCAAAGGTCCTTTCATCATGTAAAACTGATTGTAACCGATCCGCCAATGCCGCCCGGTCAAGGGGCGGAACGTGGAAGCCGCTTGCTCCATCAATCACCGTTTCGGCCGGCCCGCCGCGATTTACCACGATAGCCGGGGCGCCGCACGCCATCGCCTCAACCACCACAAGACCAAACGGCTCCTCCACCGACGCCAGCACGCAAGCGCGCGAGGTCTGCAAAAGCTGGCGTAATTCTGCATCACTGGCGTACCCCCAAAAACGAACCCGATTCGATAGCCCAAGTTTTTCAACATGCCCAGCAAGGCGTCCCGCCTCCTCGCCTCGGCCCACAATAACAAGCTCGCTTACACTATCCCCCCTATCGGCTAAAATCTTCAAGGCATCCAGAATCACTTCGATATTCTTGAAGCGACTGAGTCTCCCAATGGTAATAATGCGGCGCGGCCGCTTCTCCGGCTTCATGGGCGGATAGAACTTGGCGTGATCCACTCCTAACTTGGTAACCTGAATCCTGCTCTTAAGATGAGGATACACCTTCTGCGCATAGCGCCTGGTATACTCGGAATTGGCGAGCACGACATCGACCCATCGACTGAGATGAACATCGATTTGTTTGAGTAGAGGATTGAGAGCATGAACCGCAAGCCTCATAAAACGACTAGGCAAGGCCCGCATCCAATCGCGACTGTGAATAAACGCAGAGGGCTCGTGGCACAGCCAAATGGAAGGGGTATCGCGATATGCCCATTTGTAAACAAATCCCCACCAATTTGCCGGGAATGCCTGCGGAAAAATGATGTCAGGTTGCAAGCCCCTCACCCGGCGACACATCCGCCACAGAAAATAGGGAAGCAACATCCAATGAAACAAGGACGAGGTAATTGCCCCACCTAATTCAACAAACGTCACGCCACTGGAGGCGACGAGTTTTTGATCGGCTCTAATACACACAATGACGACATCAAAATCACACTCCGCTAAGAGCCTGGCTGTCTCGAGCACATAGGTTCCGGCGCCGCCAGAAATCGTAAAGTGTGGATGCAGGTATACTATACGGGTCTTACTCTTCATGCCCGCTCGCTCCCCTGAACCGCCACACCGCCATCACCATAATACAACCGAACTGAACTCCGTAAGTTACATTCTGCCGCCACACAAGAGAGGATAGAGTACCGTCAGCATTCAAAAATAGCCACAGCTGCACGATAACGGCAGGGGCCAAGGTGAAGGTCAATTTACCGAGTTCATGGCGCGCAATACATAAAATGCTGGAAGCGTATGCAATACCATACACAAGGAGACCTATAGAAAAAATTGGCGCCATGCCGGCCGACTCCCGGTACTGATCCGGAAGCACCCTCGTTACCAGCAGATCACCGAAAATGCCGAGGGCCCCCATGACCGATATCCCCAAAAACAAGGATGCCGCTACCGCAAGCCCAAAAATCTTGCTCTGCACGGCGCGATTTCCGTGGGCACTACAGAGATGAGAATACATGACAGTATATACAGGGGCCGAAGCAAAGAAGACCAATTTTCCGAGCATCGCAACAGCCCCATAGTCGCCGCTCACTGCAACGAAAAGTGTCTGAACCAGCAACTGATCGACGCTGAATGGTAATATCAGAAGAACATACGCACAGATGAGAAGAGCCAGATGTCCAATACCAGCTTCAAAAGTATGAACGGGACTTGTTGTGGACGAAGTCACAGCCCCAGCGGCATCCAAGGATCTCTCACTTTGGCTGACACCTGACCAACAGAACCAGGCAGCTCCAAAAACGAGTAATAATCCGAGCCCAAACGCAACAATTCCCCCGGCACTTCCTGCTCCCCACCACAACAACAACCCTCCGCTTGCAACCTTTAACAAGGTACCGAGAACTGCCCACAATCCCTGAGCCTTAAGAAGCTGTTTCCCTCCAAACCACCCGTTGGCAATGCAAGACAACGCTAATGCCACGAGGGAAAAATAGAGCGCCCAAATATCCACCGACTCAAGATGAAAGAGCCGGGCAAGCGACGGAGCTGCTACCAAAACCACGACGCCAAGACCCACGCCCGCCAGAAGCGTTCTTCTTACGATGGCGCTTAACAGGACACGGGTATGAGGCTCGTAAGCAACTCGGCGCGTAACTTCGAGCTGCATCACATTGGTTATGACGGTTGAAATGGTAAGGCAGTTAACCAACGTACTAAACCCGCCAAACTCAGCTTTCGATAGAAGTCCAAGGGCAATGAGGACATAGGTATAGTTAAGAACATTAACGATAACACCCGCGCCCACCAAGACAATCGTATCGGATAGCATACGCCTTACTTGCGTCATACGCGCCCATGCTGCCTCAGGGCCCATTTCGTTGCAATCCAAGCGTACCTCTTGTTTCTGTAAAGGCTCTATGCCCCTCTTTTCAGCATAGCGTTGGAGCGCTATGATTGCAGCCTTATGGATAAGTCAGACTTGATTTACGTTGCAGGACACCGCGGTCTGGTGGGCTCGGCTATTATTAGAAATTTGACACAGCATGGGTATAACAAGCTGCTGTTTCGAACTCACGCGGAGCTCGACCTCCTCGATTCTGCCGCTGTGAACCGCTTTTTCGAGGAGCACCGGCCCCAGCACGTCATCATGGCCGCGGCCAAAGTTGGCGGTATTATCTTTAACAACAATTATCAGGCCGACTTTCTTTACGAAAATGTCGCGATGTCTGCAAATGTTATCCACGCAGCACATTGTTTCGGCGCGAAGAAATTTCTCTACCTCGGGAGCTCCTGCATTTACCCGCGCATGAGCCCGCAGCCAATCAAGGAAGAATATCTACTGACCGGGCCCCTTGAACCCACCAACGAGGGCTATGCCCTCGCAAAGATTACGGGTCTCAAACTTTGCGAGAA
>CAZPBV010000088.1:0-10865 GCA_964584675.1 uncultured Bdellovibrionales bacterium | reverse complement strand
GGGGTATACTTGCGGCCAATCAAAATGCCAGCATTTTGATTGGCCGCAAGTATAAGTCAGTTGAGGTTCTCTCTAAGAATGGAGAGGGCGCTCCCGCCTTCTTGCCCAAGACGTTCTACTTCACTGACATTCAATCCTTGGCCGTGTCCGCGGCCTACTCCGCTCATGCGCAGAGTTTCCCCCGATAGTTGTATGGACTCGGGACAGGATGGCAGGCTAAAGGCCTTTCTGAGCGCCTCGCAAGAAAGCGTTTCCTCAGAATCTTGATACATGAAACGAAACTGCACCTCTCCGCTCCTTAAACGCTCGCGCTCGGCGTGAAATATGACGGGCTCACGCAACCTTTCTGCCGCCTGGCTCAGCGAAAGGACTTTCTGCCACGGCTCTAAACCGCCTAAGGAAAAGGGCAGCCATGTTTCAGATAAGCGCGCTGCTTTAGAATCAAGCAAATCCAAGAGATCAGAGGAAACCCGCTCGCCGCTTATCCTGCGCACACCGCGAAATACCTGGCAGTGGGTAGTGTCGCAAAGGGCGTGGGTATCTTGATGTCGATGCCCGCCATGAATGCCGTTCCATGCTATCAAAGCCCGCAAGGCTTTCCGCGCTTCGCCGGTAAGAGAATCTGCCTCGGCTTCCAGTACACCATCAGCATACGATTCCGGATCGGTAACCAGCACGAGGGAGTGCCGAATTTTCTCCAGACGGCCCGCTATACGCCGCTCCGGCAAGGCGCCTCGCAGGCTTGTCTCGATAATAAATTCCCCGCAGGCGCTATCGTATAACGTGACTTCATGTTGGCTCCGCTCAAGATGGGGACAGGGGGATCGAATTTGCACTTGCTCCGGCGAGGCTTGCTCTAAGAGAGATACCCGCACTGCGCCCCGTTCAAGGAGTTTGCCTTCATGCCAGCGCTTCAGAAGGGTGCGCGCCTCCTCCATGACCTGAGCCCCACGCAACCCGCCTTTACGCGCGATAGCCACATAGAGCGGATCATTCATGGGAAACAGCATGGCAACATGTCCCATGAGCGGATGGCCCAAGCTGTCAGATATGGTGCCCGTTTTTGCCCCGATACAAAGCTCGCGCAAGAGGCGCTTTACCTCAGGGCTTGCACTTTCAAGCGTCGAGGCCGGTAAGGAGCCATTTTCCCGCAAGCCGCTGAAGCGCTCAGGCGCGCTTACGTATGCGAAGCGAAATAATTTTGCTAACTCCACCAATGAGTAGCGATACGAGAATCGCCCATCGGCATCGCGTTCACCAAGGAGGCTTCGCCAGGCGGACTCATCCGCGCCCGGGTAGAGCGGTGACTCACCGAGGATACCGTTTGAGTAGATCAGTTGAAACCTTTCACGATTGCTTTCTTGATGGCGGCTCATGAGGGCTTCAGTATCGCTCCTCGCCAGCTCCTCGCCGACTTCACTACCAGACACTTCATTGAGCTGAGCAACATAGGGAATTTTGAGGACTGAACCAGGGGGGTAGCGCTGATGGAGCGAGCCCTGACTTTCCAACACCCTGCCGCTCATGACGCTTACCAACACATAGCTAAAAGGCGCGCGCACCAAAGGATCCTCCGAAGAACCACGGGGTGCAACAGCGGCGTCAATGGCGACTGATGCCCGGCAGGGATCGCGGGGCCATCCGTGGGTTGTCACCAAATCTCGAAGAGCGCGGTAACCGGGTCCCGTAAGAGGAGCTCCCAAACGAACACTCTCGCGTAGGGCGTCTATGCTCCCCTGCCCGTTTGTTCGGGATCCCTCCGGCTCTATTACTGCAGAACCTGTTGCTTCGGGCGCCGACTCTCCCGAAAAGGCTATTGCGGCTGCCTCGTAAGCCCATGGCGCGACCGCAGGCTGTCCGCTCACTCCGCAGGTGCGATACATGGCCTCGTGCATGAGCTCATGCCGCAAAAAAAGTTCTGCCTGCTGGCCATTCACCGCATTTGCCCGGATGGCCAGGACTCCCGGACTCCAGGTGCCGGCATGACCCGGAGGAACCTTGGTCGAAGTCTCAAGGGGGTACACTCGAATTTCGCCGCCAAACGCATAGCCCATCTGTTGCAACTCCGCCACGGCGCGATGCGCAGCGGCCTGAAGGAGGCCGTGGTGAGCAAACACACCGAAAAATAAGAGCGACACCCCAGCTTCAAAAAAGGGCCGTCCCCTATGGAATTGCGTCAAAACCCTTCCCCTATCGCACAGAAACAAAAGCCGGCCCGCTATTTCCCGAAATTTCTTCATGGTACATATCAAAGGCGCGCGCCGGTGGGATGCTCGCCGTCCCGGAAAAATGCGCCCGCCAGACCTGATAGAAGACGCGAGAACCTCCGGGATTCACATCCATCACCCTAACGGTGCGGTCCGGATGGCGCATGGTATCTTTCACCGATGACCAGAAAGTATCTTCCTCTTTGGCGAACTGAGCGTCCGCCAGATAATTTCTATCCTCATCAATAGCCTCGGCCAGAGCCGGCACCCCATCTTCTACCACTACCAGAGAGCTTGCCCCCACGGCAAACGAGTATTCAGGATCTCTTTTAACTTCCACTCGGCTCACCACCACATCACCGGGAGCAAGAGGCTCTCCGCCACGAAGCTCTCGCGCCCCTCCGGGCGTGAGGACAAAAAAGGTCCTTGAGACTTTTATTCCCTGATGTTTTTCTGCAAGTTCCTTGTAAGGCACTTCTACCTCCAGTTCGGCCTTCTGAATGTCGCTGCTTAAGGCCCCGCTGACTCGAATGGCTGCATGGAAAGACAAAGGACTTGCTTCCTTAAATCTCCCTACAAAAGCTCCCGGCAAACGCTCCAAGGACCCCAAAGTCTCGCCCCGGCTTGTGCTTACAACCGGGGCAGAGCGTTCATCTTTCTCGCTCATTGCAGCAAGCTCATCTTTCACTAGGTTGCGAAGGGCAAGAATGACTTCGCCATTATCAAAAGTTGAACCCCAGGCGTTGGGTCCGTAAAGACGAAGCAAGCGAGCAACAAATTTCTGCCGCGTCGGTTTATCAAGCAGCTTAGCCTCGTGCAAGGCGGCCAACATGCGAGCGATGATCCCGGCCTGGCCGTAACTGAAACCAAAATGCGGCGCAAGGGAGAGACTTGCCACACGCGCCACCGCCGACTCGTCCAACATCGCAAGGCGTGCGATGAGACTACTTCCTAGTAACTCCTTGGCGTGCGGCCGATCTAACTTCTCCAAAAACCAGTAATGGCGTTCTCTCATCGTCAGCACCCGCAGAGCCGCAATGACCTCATCAATTCCGGCCGTCTCCGGTGCGTCCACAACCTCTCGAACATACGCGATGACCGAATCATCAAAGGGAGAATACACCTCGGCTTCGGACAAAAGCGAAACCAAATAGGCTTTAAGCGGCCCGCGCGGCAACGCGGTGAAGGTACTGATATTTTTTACGAGCCAGCCTTGCGCTTTGGCAGACAGGGACTCGGCGCGGTCCAACTTGAGCACGGCCGCAAGGGCCAGAGCGCGGGCAGCAAGAGCGGTAATACCAAATGATGCTTCCTTGTCAGAAGGCCACAAGCCGAATCCCCCGTCAGACTGTTGATATCCGGCCAGGCGCGCCAGAGCGCTATTGGCATATCTGCGGGCTTGCTCAAGGGCTCGATTCAGCTTGAGGCTCCCTTGCTGAGTTTCACTGAGCCCGGCCTGCTGCACCACATCAAGCAACACCATATTGGGGAGCGTGGTATGTAAGAGCTGCTCGACACAGCCATAGGGATATGACACTAAACTTTGTGCGGCGCTCAGGGCGGCCCCTGTTAATCCTGAAAATACGCTTACGCGCAGTTCCCTCATCACCGAGGAAGGTGGAGTATCAAAGCGCAGCCCAAGCCCATCCACTTTAGCGGTAAGCACCTGAGAAACGCGATCGGGAAGGATATCAAGATCAAAGATCCGCGCGCCGCCCACCCGGGCCGATGGCGCAAGCGCCTCTACAGAAATGGTAGCCGCGTCTTTGTCACTCGCCCTCGCGCTTGCCACATGCAGGGCCACCGTCGACACGCCGCCGGCAGGAAGTTCGCTGTTCCCCCCGTGAATATCATTCAGTACAAGGCCCGGCGAGGCCGTGGCGTTTATCGATAAGGAGACCGGGGACGCAGTTTGGTTTGCAGCCTCAATGGCGCCCATAATATCATCCCCCTCCCGGATATAGGACGGAAGACGAAGTTCGACGCCAACGTCGCTGGCGGAACGAAAACGGCCCCGTCCTTCCCCTACCCGCCCCAAGGTATCGCTTGCCACCGCAGTTACCAGCCATTCAGTCAAATTGGCCGGCATATCAAGAGTCACTGAAGCATTTCCCGCGGCATCTGTAAGTACGTGCGGAAACCATCCTGCCGTGTCGCGCATGCTGCGTTTTACCGGCTTATTGGCTGACTTCAAGGCAGTCAGGCTAAAATTCGGCTTTCTAATCTCGTCCGCATAGCCATAGCCCTGCAGCTCGTCGGAGTAAAAAGTGGCCAGATTGAGCCGCGGAAGCGGATAAAAGAAATCAACTATGCCGGGACGAAACTCGGGTGCCACCGTATACACGGCGCGGTCGACAACCCCAATGGCAAGCTCCACGCCGGCAGCCCCCTGCCCCCGATAGTCTGTCACCCGCACTGCTAAACTAAAGGGAGCAAGCGGCGCAGCAACTTCTTCAGAGGGAGAAATCTGAACCTGCAATTGCTTATCACGAGGAATGATACGGTACCCCACGGTCTGTTCATCAAAGCCCCCGCCGAACTTTGGAATGGTGACGGTTTGAAAAAAGCCGCTCCCATAGTCAGGCTTTGCATCCACCGCAAGCCAATGGCTGTGCCCTGTAACATTCAGGTTTGCATGCTCCAGAATTTTTTCGGACGCGATAGATTGCCACATCACGGTGCCGATTCGTGAATCAGGTAGAAGGGCAAGAGTGCGGACAGCCTCTCCCGGCACCAATGTCGTTTTCTCCGGATATAGTTCCAGCCGTTTGACCCGCAGAACGGCTTCGCCATCAGCACCGCCCAGAACAATCGACGCCGGCTTGGAACGCGAGGCGCGGCGAAAGTTTCTCCCCTCCCGGCTTTCCAAGAGGCACTCAGCCACCAGGCGCCCACGTTCACCAGGAAGCGGCACATCCATCCGCGCCGCCCCGCTGGCGTCAGTCACAAAGGAAATGCGCGGTAGATCATGCTTTGTTCCGTCAGTATCTTCGAATAAAAAGATAGCTTGTCCGCTCACCCCCGATGCCGGGCGATCGTCCGGCAGGGATGCCCGCACTTTCAGAACGACCGCTTTTTCAGTCGGCTCGGCGAAAGCTTTTTCAAACGAGGCGGCCGGCATAGCCTCGCTGAGGGTCATGTACAAATTTTCTGAGAGCACGGCGGATGCTCCGGATTTATCCAAGGCACGCACCACCAGGGTATAAATCCAATCATCTTCATCCTCGGCTACGGCGGGCATCGTTATAGTCACCTCCGCCCGGCCCGTGTCATCCACCTCCGGGGCGCTCAGCCAACTGCTGCCCCAGTCCAATTCTCCACGCGCCTTGAGGCGTTCTTCAGTGGAACTGTATATGCGCTGCGGTGTGGCGAGCTGAGAAGCGCTGCGTGTTTCGCCGTAGTAGTCATGCTCAGTCTGCAAGCCTCCTCCCGCCTCTTCGACCCACTGCGGAGACTCAAACTTCTTGCGATAGATAAAAGTCTCATACTTCACCCCACGCGGACGTCCTCCGCTAAAGGGCTTTGCCGAAAAGGAAAAGTGAAACGGCTGGCCCAAGCGCATAGAGTCATCGCGACCCAGAAGCTCGAGGTAAAATTTTGGCTTTACGTAGTCTCGTACCCGCAATTCTCCTGCGTACGGCTTTCCGTCCAAGGTGGTCACTACCCGGTAGAGGCCCGGAGGCTGGGCATCGGGCAGCGTAAAGCTGCCGCTAAACGTTCCGCCCTCACCAAATTTGACTGTTGCTTCATCAGAGGCGGAACCCGCCGCCGAACCAACGCGCTCAAAGAATGCCCTGCCTTCCGGCGAGCGCAATACCGGCACCAGGAGACGGCCCTTTTCACGAGACCGCGCTATGCCCTTAAAAAAGAATGTCTCGCCAGGCTTAAAGATTGGGCGGTCGGTGAGCATAAACACCGCGTTGTCATGATTCTCAGCCGGCAAGAAATCGGTATCAGCAATTGCCTGATTTCCTGCCTTATCCTTAACCAAAACAACCAGGCGAGTATCAAGCATGTCGTCCGCCTCATAGAACACCTGCCCGCCGATATCCGTGTCCGTAGACAGGGGCTGCCACACTCCGCGCCCGTCACGAAGCGCCACCGTAGCCCCGGAAACCGGTTTGCCGGCGCGATCGAGAACCCGCACGAGCAATTGATTGCTAGATTGTTTTACCTGTGTCGTGATGGCGCTCACCTGCAAGAGCGCTTGCGCTTCGGACCGATTCTGAACTCCCTGCAGCAGGTAGATGCCATCAGGGACGGGATCTATCGCAATCTCTCTCACCTTGAAGCGGTAGTCGTCCGAGGGCGGCCAGCCCCAATTGCCGTACAAACCCTTCGGAATGTCTCCCCCGCCTTGGAGGTCTATAAAATGCTCACGAACAATTTCAAATCCTGCCGGAGCGCCGATGCTTAGTTCCCGCGGCGCTGTCACCAGCTCACGCGGATAGGCTTCCGCTCGCAGGGCACTTTTAAAATCAGCACCCCCAAAACCATCACGAAAATCAACGCTCAACAAGCGGCGAAGCAAGACCAAGGGGGATCTCACCTCATTCATACCCCTTAACAGATAGTGTCCGCCATTGAGGTCAGTGAGCGGCAATTCGTAGCTTCGCGAAAGGTTCAACTGCCCATCTAAAAAAGACTCCACACTCTTGGGCCTCAGCACACGCAACACGAGAGGTACATGCTGATTAACAAAATCAAGCCGCACTTTCACCGCTTCATTGGGTGCAAAACTGCGCTCCACCGTCAAATAGAAGCGGTCCTGGGCATAGGCCGATGGAAGGTTACCCCATAGGACAATCACGACAGCTAAGAAAGTTCTCCCTGCAAGCATGATAGCGAGCCTCATGACCGCCCTCCCGGCCACAGCAGTTGCCCGACGAGGTTTGCGCCCTCCTGGCTGACTGCGCCGCTAAAGAGGACCGCCGGTAGTCTGTCCATAGTAGCTCGGGCATCAGCTCGCCTACTCGCAACAGCCTGGTCGTAAGCCGCCTTCCACTTCGGCACATCACTGGAAACGTAGGAGTTATTTTCCTGTGTTTGGCGAATACCAACCTCCAACATCTGGCCTAAGCCCGGGCCGGGATTAAAGGCCAGTACCAGCTGGGGTAGCGTTGCGGACTGCGCAGATGCGCCACGCTCGAACCGGGCAAGTAAACTGGGCGACTGTCTATCACAGGCTTCTCGCATGCGAGTTAGTAACAGCGGGGATGTACTGAGCAGAGCCATGGTATCTCCTGCGCAACGCGCTGTGTGCGTGCCATCATTGGCGTATCGCTCAATCGGAAAGTCCTTTCCTGCTGCGATGGCAAGCCCGACCTGCGACAGAGAAGCCTCGCCGGAAGCGAACAGATCCCACACAATCGCAACGCCGGCAGGCGCTCGACCTATCTGACCAGGAAATGCACTCCCTGGCATTTCCTGGTTTGCTCCAAGCTCATGTGGAGGTCCCGCGCTCCTCGATGCCGGACGAACGACCAGCGAAGTTGCGTCGGCTGCGGCATGGTACCAACTCTGAGGATTAAACTCGGCCGGCACCGCAAAACTTCCGGCTAGTCCCACAAAACTATCTTGTGGAATAGCAGCCAACACTCCCGGGGAAAGCGAAGGCTGAATAATGCCAAATATGCGGGACGGATCAGTTTTAATATCCTGCTACAGATCACCGCTGCTTGCCCATGTAAATCGAGCGTTCGCATGCCATTGGTTGCGTCCGGTCAAGATAGGAAGCAGGTTGTCAAGAAAGGCCTCGGTCCGCACGGTCAAGGCCAGAGTGCTATCACCCTTCGGCGGGCTGCCCGCATTTTGATCCATAACATTAAGAAGGGCTGGCAGCCCATTGGAAATGAAAACCCAAACACCTTGCTGCGCCAGGAGGAGAGTCTGCTCGCCTATCAGCACTTCATATATTCGCGATGACATTCCCGGGACACGGTAGCTGCGCTTGGCAAGGCTCGAAGTCACTAACGGCAATAAACTTTTGGCTAAATCACTTTTTTGGCGATCAAATTGCAGCACCAGCCCCTTTGAACCGCTGGCGATGTCATAGTGCAACGCAAGTCGGGCAGTGACTATGTCCTTAAGCAGCTGCTCCATAATTGCGCCGCGTGCACCGCTCAATTTTACATCCTCCGCCCTCACCTTGGCTGTCCGAATAAGATCCGAAAAAACTCCCTGCACAAGCGGGGTGCGCAAAAATACCTGAAACTCCTTATTCTCCCGAAGCCACGCAAGCAATTGTTTGCCGTCCTGTACGTACATTGAAAAAGCCAGGGGATAACGCACCACCTGTAGCTCGCGAGCTGCGCCCTGTTGTTGGGCGCCGGACTGAGACTCGCTATCGGCGATTGACCTGACAAGGATTGACTCATCCGAGCTCACGACCACGCCTCCGGGGCCCACCACCTTGAGCTTAAGAGGAATCTCGGTAGCGTTCAGCGCCGGCAAAGCCTCGGGAGAAACCGTCCCCAGCCACCGCCATGCCCCATAGGCCGCTGCAACACAACCAACCGCTATCACCAGCAGCACGGAGCGTCTCACCGCTCCTTTCACACCTTCTGTCGAAACCGATTCCACTGATATACTCCCAAATAGTAGGGGTTACTTGAAACTGGCATCCACGTCGGGTCGGGTGAAGAATACAACTCGCGTAGCATGACGGAACGAACTTCGCCCGGAGAACTTCCATTGTGATAGACAACCAGCGCCCGGCCGTCTGGGTGAATCGGCTCGGTTACCAACATGAGATGATAATCCCCGCTCACATCAAGCGCCAAAAAATTCTCTGCGCTCCGCCGAAATGCCAGTATATCCCCGGGCTGCGCAAGCTGGGGATCATATCCGCGCGCCTCAAAATTCCATGCCAGAAGCGTTTCTGCATCGGCAAACGCGCTAAATGCCGGTCGATTATCGGCATCGCCGCCTATCTGCCACAAGTTTGGATAGAAGGGAAACACTCGCCTTGCTTCTTCTGAAACAGCGGGAAGCCGCACGCCGGGGGGCAGTGCGAGGGCACGCAACTGTCCAAGACTTCTCGCCTTGAGCGCCTCACGATAAGAAAAACGCACCAGCCCGGCGCAATCATGTTGGGCGGGCTCCCACTGCGGACTTCTGCGCGTCCTTTGACTGAGCGCCAAAGAGACCACGCTCTGCCGCATAGCCTGCTCGTCTTGAGGCGAAAGAAGCGCGTAGCCGCCGCTGGATTTTTGCGCCTCCCTAATTTTAGGCTCAACTTCCCGGCGATAACGTTCCACCTCAGAAGGCATAAGGTCCTCAGTATCTTGCCCCGGAACAAAAACCTCAGCGGGGGCCCGATTTGGCTTCATGACTACATAGGCCAGCGTAGCGGTTTCATCAGGACGAGCGAGCGGCCTACGAATACGCCGCCTCATCTCAGCCGAAGTACCTTCATTTAAAATAATGTCCAGATTTGCCAAGGTGTGTTGCACCGCTCCGCCCGGCCAATAGTTTGCATCAATTCGAAAAACTCCCGTCGGCGCGGCAGGATGAACAAATAAGTAGGGACCGTAGCCTGGCTGATCAAACGATCCCTCTTCACTATTCAAGAAGAACAGCCCTCCGCTGGGCGACTTTGTTTGAGCCCAATACACATGTGTGCCTTCCGGCTCATAGATGTGCAAATCAGTATAGACCCCATCCGTATCACTGGTCAGAACCACCTTTAATGGAATCGGACTAATGACCGCATCCACCAGGGCAGTCGCCTCCCCCACCCCGGCTTGATTGCGGCACTGCACCGTAATCGCATTCCTTCCCGGAGCTGCCGGGTAGGAGCGTCGAAAAGTCCCGCCCTGAGAACGGGTGTAGTAACGGGTACCGTTAATATTGACCTCTATTGGTGAGGCCTGGGGATCAGAACAGGTTCCGGCGATAGTAATCTGCATGCTCGACGTCCAACCGGCGCGAGGCTCAACAAGGGTAAGTTGAGGAGCAACGATAGGGACTGAATCGCTCTCCCGCGCGGCAGCCCCAAGGCCGCGCCGCGCCAGCACCTCAGGATCAGAAGACGGAGTCGCTCCCGCCACCCCCAAAGAGGCATGGCCGATCGCGCCAATGAGAGCCCATAACATGAAGTGCCGCATATAGTCAGAAAATTCCTCCTGGCAGGCTAGATCGTTTCCTTAGACGGGACAACGATCGCTAACGCAATGGGCGCTTTTCCTATGAAGAACCGACATGAAACCGGTCGCAACAGCCGACAATTTCTCGGCGCTTGGTCAAGCAAAAAATCCAACGCTCAAACACGCGGAACGAATCGGCGCGCACCGGGTTTTCGGCAATATGACGTTCAATTTTGGCCGCCTCAATTTTTTCAGAACGCAGGAACTCATCAGAAAATTCGGCCAGCGCATTTTCAACGGTGAACCAGGCAGAAGACGTAGCTCCACGACCGGGATGATTCATCACGGCTTCCACAAACTGGAGAAGCGCGTGCGGCATCAGACGATATTCTTTTCCTTGCGGGCGAAACACACCGAGCGCCTTCTCTCGCACCGGAAGAAGGGCGAGGGAGCCGACCCGCCTACTCTTGACCGTTGCAAAAAGATGCGATCGCTCCATCCGAATAAAGTGGTACAACCCACGCCCGACCGTTTCATAACAGTTCTCGACATTTCCAGACGGATCGAGCAG
>CAZPBV010000087.1:1655-10872 GCA_964584675.1 uncultured Bdellovibrionales bacterium | reverse complement strand
CAAGAACGAACTTTATATAGCCAAGCGGATTTGACTCAATCGAATCAAGAGATAGGCGGCGCATAATGGAGCGTTGCAGGTGGTAAACATTGCTAAATTCCATATTGGCAGTGTTAAAGTCGGATCTGAAGGCCCCATTCCAGTACTTCGGCAACCACTCATGCACTGCCGGATTATAGTAGATGGAAAATATGCGATAAAGCTCCTCTAAGTTCCAACTATGGGCAACTTCTTCCCGTTCCTTCAGCGGAATGCTCGTATGAAAATCATGTATGGTCCGGTTAAGTTCGGCTGGATAATCAGGACGAGGCTGCCAGATGAGACCGGTCGCCCCTATGAGATTGCCTTCTCCAAAAGCGCTAACACCAAAGTAATTCCCCGTCCAATAGTTGTACGTAGAGAGCGCCAGGAGCAAAGCTATGAATGGCGTGCCAAAAGCAAAAACGGCACGCCATCCAGCCCGCAACCAACATAACCCCAAGAGCACGAGAATAAATGTGCCGACCAAACACAGCCCAGCAGGTCTGATGTAGATCACGAAGGCCATGGAAGCAGAACAAAGTGCCAGGTAGACGGACCTTCTGGTGGCCACCCCCAACGTCAAAAAGGCAAAGACCGCCATCAAAAAAGTGGTGTATAGACTCTCACTCAGGAGAGAAGCGTCATAGTAGGCCTTTTCACGCAGAAGAAAGAATAAGGAGATGGCGGCAGCACCAACGGGACTTACCCACCATCGCAAACGATAGAAACTGTACGCGAGCAACAAACCCGAAAAAAGCCCTAGCACCGACTGAACGATGACAATGGAGAAGTTTGAACTTCCCAAAGAAAATAACTGGGCTAAAAAAAACGGGTAACCGGGTGTTCTAATGAGGAATAATGGAGTTTGACCGTCGACAATCTGAAACGCCAGATTGACGTAACTCGAATAATCAGGCGCGGGACAAGCAAGAGGATAATGAGCAAAGAAAGGATAGCGGGGAATTAACCATCCGCAAAACACTACCAATAGGCTAAGGGCAAGGGTCGCCGCCCGGGCAATATTTTTCATGGTAGCTACCCTTTCCCGCATGCAAATAGCAGCTTTATTTCATACCTTCTGCGCGAGGGTGTGGCACTACCTTAACTGCTTGATCATCTACTTCAGTCTCAAAAACTTCGTCCTGGTTATCGTCGCTATCGAATCGCTCGAGTCGTAGCTGGGAAATCTGATCGCACACAAGCCCGACACCAAACAAAATCACTCCGCTCATGATAGCCAGCACTGATCCAACACTCACCCCTCGGCCCAAAAGAGCGTATGGAAGACTCAAACAGACCCCAAATAAAACCATAAAAAGGCTGGCAGGGATGAAAATCCGCAAGGGGTTAAATAAACCAATAATGCGCAGCACAGTGACTATGGTATCAAGTCCCGTCCTCATCGTTACTGAACTCTTACCTACGCGTTTTCGGATCTCAATCGGATGGTATACTACGCTGTAACCACGACAAAGCATGGCAAGAGTAATCGTAGTCGAAAATGAAAACCCCGAGGGACAGAGGTGAACATACTTTCGCACTACCCGCGTTCTCATGATCCGAAGCCCCGAATTCAAATCAGGGATGCGACGTTTTGACAAATAGTTTGCCATTCGTCCAAGAAGCCACTTTCCAGGCATCCGCCACAAGGGGCTATGGACGAGCTGAGTTCGCTGACCGACTACCATGTCGTGGCTTGGCGCATGTACCCAAAGCCTTGCGACATCACGGGCACGGTGCTGCTGATCAGAATCCATGGTAACCACAAATTCTGTCGTGGCATGGCGAATACCTGTCTTTAGAGCTGCCCCATAACCACGATTGTGAATATGGCGAACGACGTAGGCTCCGGCGAGATCAGCTTGCTGAGCAGTATTGTCGCTTGAGCCATCGTCAACAACAATAACCTGTTTGGTAAATGCATTGGCATCCTGGAGAAGTTCCTTCTTTACATCCTCGACTACCGCCTTGATGCTTTGTCCCTCATTGAAAGCGGGAATAACTACGGTCAAACCAGGCCGCAGGGATTGGGACACTACTGTTTGCTTTATCATGGAGCCCCAAATAATGATTCTACGACTACAAGCACAGACCGAAAACAGCCCTAAAAAACTTCTCAAAATAGTAAGAAACCATCGATTCTAAGTCAACTTGGGTCGCAAAATTTCCCGGATTCCGGCTTGGTTGAAAGCCTTTCACCGCAATGATAGCCTGCTGCGTGCATGTGCGGAATTACCGGCATTTTCAATTTTAGGGACCGTTCTCCCATTGATCCCGGGTGTCTCGAGCAAATGGCGCAAGCGCTTCGCCACCGCGGACCCGATGATTGGGGCATTTGGTACGATAAGGGAATAGGATTAGGGCATACTCGCCTTTCTATTATTGACCTTTCCCCCGATGGTCACCAGCCCATGCACGACTTCTCACATCGGCTGTGCATTACCTATAACGGAGAAATTTACAACTATCAGGAACTGCGTGACGAACTGTCAAAAAAGGGGCACACCTTCAAGTCTAAGTCAGATACTGAGGTAATCCTCAATGGATTCCGGGAATGGGGTGAGAAAGTTGTTTCTCACCTCACCGGCATTTTTGCCTTTGCCCTCTGGGATAAGGATTCCGAGAGACTTTTTGTCGCTCGGGATCAGGTCGGTGTTAAACCTTTCTTCTTTGCCCTCAGTGAATCGTGCTTTCGGTTCGGCTCAGAAATCAAGTCTATAATCACTGATCAAGCAGTGTCGCGCGAACCATGCCCAGAAGGAATTGATGCGTATTTAACTTTTGGCTATTCACCGGCGCCGCTGACGGCATTCTCTGCTGTTAAGCAGCTATTACCCGGTTATGCTGCCCGCATAGATAAGAACGGCATGCGATCGTGGAGATATTGGCAAGTTTCCTATCAAGAAAAGCCGCTTCAGATTAGCTACCCAGAAGCTGTTGCCGAATGTCAAAAGCAGCTCATCGCCGTAGTCAAATCTCAGCTCATGAGCGATGTGCCGGTGGGGCTCTTCTTGTCGGCCGGCATCGATTCAGCCGCCATCGCCTGGGCGGTCGCACAACTTGGCATTCGGGACATTACCGCCCTCACTGTAGGATATGGCAACGAGGATCGCGCCTTCGACGAACGAGCTCCAGCAAAAGAGATATCGTCAATTCTTGGCATGCGACACGAGGTCGTTGATTTATCCTATAATCCTACCGAATTGGTGACCCTGCTCTCTGAGCATCACGAGGAACTCCATGCCGATTCATCTATGTTTGCTACCTACGCGCTCTCACGGGAAGCAAAGAAGAGATTTACCGTTGCTCTTGGTGGAGATGGCGGAGATGAAATACTTGCCGGGTACGACACCTACCGCGCGACCATGCTTGCAGAGCAATATCGTCGTGTCCCGCGCTTGGTGCGCAAGCTGATTGCTCGGGCTGTAGTTCCCCTTATCCCGGTGAGCGATTGGAAATATAGTCTTCACAAAAAGCTGTCTCGTTTTACCTATGGAGTAGAACTCGGAAAAGGGCGAGACCACTGTTCATGGCGGGTGATGTTCAATGAGCCAATGAAAGATCGGGTGTTTGCGAACGATTTTAGGACAATGGTTCGCAAATTTGATCCACTGTCCCGATACCAAGCTTACCTTTCAGAAGTCCCTAGTGAACGGGAATGGTTGCAACATTTGCTGCATGCGGACTTCTCCTTCCACCTTCCCAATGACATGCTTGCCAAGGTCGATCATTCCAGTATGGCTACCGGTCTTGAAGTGCGTGTTCCGATTATCGACATACGGTTCGTGAATTTTGTGGCAAATCTCCCTCCCCATTTTAAGCTCGGCGGCAAAATGTCAAAGCGCATTCTCAGAGATTCACTACGGCCGATCATCCCGGACTCGATTGTAGACTTGCCGAAGTCCGGATTCAATGTGCCGCTTGAACGATGGATGAGAACCTCTCTCAGAGATATTTTTCACGATACGGTCAATGCTCAGAAACACTCGCTCGAGCGCTTTGTAAAAGTTTCCCAACTTCAGGCTCTTTACAACGAGCATTTTTCGCGACGAGCCGACCATGCCCATGCCCTTTTTACTGCATTAATGCTAGCGCTGTGGTTTCAAAATTCAAAAAGCAAGTGGCGCGCGTCGAGCTCTCTTCACCATGCCCAGGTAGCTTCGCGGTAGCATATTGGACCCCAATGAAAATGCGACGCCCATATGCCATCATCTTAACCATTTCCTTAGTCTTGGCATGTGATGTTGCCGGGACATGGGCGTATTTATTGCATACTGATTTTGTTCTCATGCGCCTTGCGCCACGCGCCACCTACGATGTGGCTGTTGTTTTTTATGGAGACTCCCGAGTTAATCGAGACCTGGGCGAGAATACTCTTGCCCGCCTTGAAGTGGCCTCAAGGCTGTTTCTAACTGGGGAGGCGAAGGCTATTCTTTGTGTCGGGGGAAAAAGATCCTATGCCAGCGAAACAGGATCTCAGCAGATGCGATCTATTTTAACTACCACCCTTCCCGCACAAAGTGTGTTCGCTGACAGTTCTTCTTTTGACACTATCTCCAACCTTCAAGAAGCAAAGAGAATAATTGATGAGCATTCGTGGCACAGCGCTGTCCTCGTGAGTTCGCGTCTTCACCTTGCGCGAATTGCGATCTTTGCAGAATCGTTGTTGAAGGATGTATCGGTAGGGCTCTCGGCAGTTCCACGGCCGGCAATCGAAACATGGGGTGAACGTCTACAGGTGTGGCGGGAAGTCCACTATGAATGGGTCTCCTTGGCACTCGCCAAAATCATCCCCTATCCTCTATTCACTTCACTCGTCCAAATACTTAGAAACACAGGTCTCGTATAGCAAGGCACGCATACTAGCCGCCAATGAATTTGTCTGGTTCGTGCAGCGGCTGAAAGGCTAAGTAGAGTTTATGACACTGGCACGCAGTAGCTTGATCGCTGAAAGTGTGATATCGATACATCCTTTACAGACGGTTATTTTTTGGGAAGTACGTTCACCAATATTTTCAAATCTTCCTCGTGAGCGATGGTAGGGGAGCTGCTGCGACTGTGAACACCGATAATACTTTCACCTCGTCTCAGGTGCGTCAGTTCTGGGATAGCGTGGCCGACATTTATGACCAGGCCAATGATAACGTTCGAGATGCTCATGACCAGCGCTACCGTGAGAGCTTCAAATACTTTCCTACCCCGCCGCCCCCTTGCATATTAAATATTTGGTCAAGGACCGGGGAAGCGGTTGAGTTTCTCAAAGAACATAATGTGCATTCGAATCTCATTAACCTGGAAGTGTCGTTTGCAATGATAGAGCGGGCCCGCCGTCATGGAAGAGTATCGGACTATGTTCAGACCGATCTTGTCTCATTGCCCATAAAAAGCGCCTCCATCGATCTAGTCTGGTCGCTTGAAACGCTTGAGCATTGTCCAAGTCCCAAGTCGTTTCTTGCCGAAATCAATCGCACATTAAAAGTGGGCGGCTTTCTGATTCTGAGCTGCCCGCCTGCATTTGCCGAAATTATCTTGAGGCTATATGAGCTCGTTGCCTTTAATCATGGTGAAGGGCCGCACCGGTTTCTTCCGTCACGAACCGTCAAGCGCCTATTCGCGGAATGTGGGTTCGAGCTGCTCGACCATCGAGGCACGTTATTCATCCCCTTTAAAAATCGAGTACTAAAAAAGCTGGATAAGCTGGTTGAGGGCCCTCTCAACAAGGTGGGGCTTTCAGACCTGGGAATTCGACAGTTTTTCTGCGCAAAAAAAATCGCTTAGGAGTAAGAACATGTCTGATGCTGCACCACGAAAGAGTATGGCCGAAAATGAGAATGCCCTAAGCCCATTCTTTGCAAGAACCCTAGAGAGTCAGCGCGGGGTCCCTTTCGACGGGAAGTTTCTTTCGCCGGGGGATTTAGTCGATGCGCCAAATGCCGACATGTCGCTGCTGGATGCAATTCTAACCAGAAGAACTTCTCGGAATTATCGAGATGAATTAGTTCCGTATGAAGTTTTTGAATGGCTAGTCAACACTGCCACTAACGCCCCCAGCGCATGTAATGAACAGAAGTGGAAAATCGTATACATTGATAAGCGTGAAATTCTTGACGACCTCTATTGGAGAGGTTCTGCCGCGTTTCTACGGAACGTTCATCAGGCATTTATTGTGCTTTACAATCAAGAAACCGATAACGTGAAGTATAGGGATCATGTGCAATCCGGAGCGAGTTTTATTACAACTTTTTCCTTGCTGGCTCACAGTATCGGAATCGGGAGCTGCTGGGTTGGTCATATTCCGAGTCGCCGTGAAATCCAAAAAATATTCGGCATTGATCGTCGTTTCGATCCAATTGCGTTGGTTGCTTTTGGCTACTATAAGAGCAAGGTAAAGCCTCGCCCTAGAAAGAAACAAGGGGAAGAGTTGATTGCAAGGAATTACTTTACATTCCGTAATTTAACTTTTCATTCTCAGAAAAAGCATGTATGGCTAAGAAGACTTTTGATTTTTGTTTTTTATGCTATTCCGGCCCCCATTAGGAAGAGGCTACGCCATATTACATTGCCCTACGAGAAGAAGTTCTATGATGAAGTTTCGGACTAGGAATTTGACCCTGTAATTCGAATTTCTGTGAGTATTTGGAGGTAGTGGTTCGAAGAGAATAATTTGTGTTAATGGAGGGAGGTCAAATTCCTTTATACTGGGGGCTCCGCCTCCCAGCCCCCCGGCCGAATCAGGTGGCTAGAGCTGACAATCTTCTCAGACTGAAGAACTCCGCTCGAATAGCGATAGATTAGCACCTTCAGCATTATCCCAGGGTCGTACAGCGGGGCACCCTTGCCGCCTCGACTCCGATACGAGTCATGAAACCCATTCAAATCAAAACCCAGCACTCAGTTTAGCCCGCCTCTCGCACCTTGACGATTCTATCTCTCACAGACATTGGGGTGGGGCCCCATGTAAAAGGAGCCTGACTACTCAGCTCTTTGTCTCTCAATGGGATTTCGGAGTCAGGCTCCTAGGCGTGCACGGACTAGCTTGAAGAAAAATTACGGCAACTATTTTTCAGAAATTATATCCAGAACTTGCGTACAATAGCGGTGCCCTGTTCCAGCACCCGCAGTTCAAACAGCGGCAGCGCATTAAGAGTAGAGGTAATATCCCCACAGCCAGTAGCAGTGACTCTTCTCCCTTTTAAGTTAACGCTCTGCCACCCCATGAAAGAGGCAATATCACCTTCAACGTCTACAGTAATTACCGGGGTTTCGGAAAGCGCCTTCAAAGCAGTTGGAATTGAAATTTTCTCGTTCCCTATTCGACCGATACGAGTCTTCTCAGCCAATATGACCTCTCCCACTCGAATAGTAACTCGATTGACATCTCCCCATCCAAAGCCTTGCAGAATATCTAAGTGGTATCCCTCCTTATTAAATCTCGCCAGCTCTCGTAGCACCTCCGATTGCACGTTAATGGAGTACTGCACCTGATTCGTCTTGCAGGTTATCGGATTGGCCTCCCAGTTCCACATTTCGAGATCTTCGGGCGGGACAAGCCGATTCATGAAAATTGGCACAATCCAAATCCAGCCTGTTATGACCCAATACATGAATAGACTGCTCTTAGAAAAAACGCCCATACTACAAATAAGAATACCGAATATTGGAATTAATAGATACGTCCGTACCAGCAAACCTCGCACCATCGCCCATGCGTCCCATGGCAATTGCATTGGTGTGTAGGTCGCCGCATGCTGGTCAAACACCTTGGTGCTAATCGCGCAGGCATCTCCACGCGGATAATTCTTGGTTAAACCGGGAAGATTGTCGCAATTTGGATCAGACAAGTTCTGAATGTCTGCTCGATAAGAAAACCCTTCAGTAATTATCTTTTCAACGGTCGAAAAATCGTACATGGCGCCGCCAAAAAAATAAATCTTGCTGGGAATGGTGTTGCCCCACAAGGCGGAATAGGTCCAATAAGCTGTAGGCAGAAACACGCTAGCGAGCGCCACATAGCCAATTACACCCAAGCGCCGCGCCTTAAAAAAATCTACGATATACGTTAATAATACCGCCGCTATGAAGTAAAGGCCAATGCTGGAGCCGTAGGAAACGTATCCTCGAGCCGTAACGTATGGCGCCCATACCGACATGAGAAGACAAGGGATGAGAGTAATGAGCGAAATAAACCAGGCCAGTCTCCAATCAAATCTTCGAAACAAAGCAACCTGTCTGAGCACTGCAATTGCTCCGGCCACGGCAACAAAAGCTAGCACAGTCGGATCATAGATGAGCAGTTCAACCAGGTGTCTAAGCAGCGCTTGTATAAAGCCGGTAAAACTTCCTGCGCGTGCCAGCCAGATATTGAGCGCTCCATCAAGCTTCTCTTTCTCGATGCTGTAGTGATCGACATTTACACCAAAAAGAAAATTGACGAAGATCGGCCATCCGGCTTGCAAAACCATGGGAATAATACAGCCAATTGCAATATGAATCAGCCGCTGCCTACCCAAGGAGATGGCTACATAAACTGCCACGAGGAACAAGCCGCTATTATATTCCAAACAAGCTAGCGCTAAATAAAAGCCAATACATACATGCTGCTTCAACTCACGCGGTCTCTTCCACACCTCGCTAACCAAGAGGATATAAGCGCCAAGGTAATAGAGGGTGAAGGCCATCTGGTGCGCGGCGTAATCATGAACATGGAACGCATAGCCCGTGCCAATGATAACAAAAATTGCATGCAGCGCCGCAGAGAAGGTGGACTTCGTTATATATAGACAGAAACGAAATGACACCACTACTGCTATGAGCCAGCAAAGCGCATTAACTATGATAAAGCTGTCGACAAGACTGAGGGGCCCGGCAAATAGCGATATGGGCAATGCATAAATGGAACGTTGCGCAGGAATGTGAATAGCCTGCAAGCCGCCAGCAAACATGCCAACGTAACTGCCAAACAGCATGTTCTCTTTGTGAAATGGTTTATTGTCATGCGCCCATGTATAGCCCCATATCGGGTTATCTCCCGGAGGATACGAGATGGAGGAACATGATTGGATATAGGCATTGCGAATACCAGCGCCAAAGAACGCCGTGATGATGACGGCAGCAAAAAATAAGCCGCCAACGAGGAAAATAGTCCGACTCGTCTGGGGTGATCGAGTTTGATTAATCATAGTGCACGGCATGAAAG
>CAZPBV010000087.1:0-1645 GCA_964584675.1 uncultured Bdellovibrionales bacterium | reverse complement strand
TGACGGATGGTACAGGCGGCATGTGCAATAGTCAATCGGCGAGTTGAATCATCACCGTACTCTTGCTATAAAGCTTTATCGACATGGCTTTTAGTTTCCATGGACAAACATGCTGACACTTGAGAAGACCTTAGAGATTATGCAAGTTGCCCTCGATAGCCTGCACCGGAGTGGCGTGGTAGAAAATCACTTTCGCATGGATACTGAAACGGTACTACTTGGGCCAGGCTCACAGCTCGACTCTATGGGTTTTGTAACCCTGATTACCGACATAGAAGAACGCATTTCAGGGATTATCGGCAGTGAGTTCTTTGTTGTGTTGCCCGATCTGGAAGAAATGTATCCACAGGCTGCCTCTCTCACCGTGCAGATGCTGGCAAATTTTTTGATCAAAGTTTCCGGAGGAACGCTGCAGTCAGATACTCCGAAGGCATCCTGTGGATAGCACGCAACAGGTAACGGTAGTAACCGGAACAAGCCGTGGCCTCGGCAAGGGCATCGCTGAGCACTTCTTGCTTCGCGGGGATACGGTTATCGGATGCAGTCGAGGAGAGACCGCCGGCTGGGAGAAAGAGCGCTACCATCATTATTGCGTTGACGCCACTGACGAGACGCAGGTGCGGGACTGGGCTCGGGCAGTTAAAAGAAATTTTGGCAAGGTTGACCTTTTAATCAACAATGTAGGCTTGGTAAAGCTGGGGGCGATTACCGGCGCTACCTCGCTCGATCTGTTTAAACAGTTTGTGGATGCCATACTCATCAGCACATTTCTCGTGTGCCGAGAATTTTCTAAACTCATGGTATTGCAGCGGCAGGGCCGCATTGTAAATTTTACCTCAATTATGTCCGAACTGCACGAACCGGGCACCTGCGCCTATGCTTCGGCAAAAAAGGCGGTGGTAGAATTCAGCAAAGTATTGGCCAAGGAACTTGCTCCTCATGGCGTGACCTGTAACGTAGTCTCACCTTCCTTAGTTAATACAGAGGCTTCCTCTGTCTTTGGATTGGAGTGGCGGGAGAATATGCTGCAGTTGCAGACTCTGCCCACGGCGGTTGAGCCGGTCGATCTGTGCCATGCAATTGAATTTTTCGCATCGCCGAGAGCCTGGTGTGTTACTGGCCAGGTGATACACACTTGCTTGGTGGATTGAAGCAAAGGATTGTCCGGCCATGGGACGCTTATTTAGTCCAATAACCGTAGGTCAATTGACGGTCCATACTATCTCGAGCGATCCCTATAAGCAGAATTGTTTTCTAGTTCAGAGTGATGTCGATAGCAATTGCATGGTCATCGATCCTGGAGTCGAAGGGGACCTCATTGTGCAAGAAATAGAGCGTTTAAATCTTTCACCGCAGGCAATCCTCTTAACGCATGCACACTTCGATCACATGGCTTCTGCATCCACTCTGCTCGACCGCTGGAAAGTGCCCTGTTACCTGCATAGTGCGGAGAAGGCGTTACTGCGGCAAGCAACCACGTACGCATACCGATTTCTCCGCATACGGGTAACGACGCCGAAGGAAGTGAGCTTTTTCACTGATGAACTACGACAACAATGGTCAGGGGGAGAGTACTACTCCTACCATGCACCGGGGCATACGCTCGGAAGCGTCGTTTATGTGTTCGGCAATGAGGCTGTATTTA
>CAZPBV010000086.1:2510-10909 GCA_964584675.1 uncultured Bdellovibrionales bacterium | reverse complement strand
CCCTCGGATGGGCATTTCTTGAGCAATAACACATAGCCCGGACTTCGGCTGGTGAAAAGTCCAGGCTAGAGCGCATCCGGATATTCCCGGATGCCCTCTAGTGATGATGCTCTGGTTGCCGTGTCTTGATATCTTATGCCGCAAGCGACATGCCCGATGGCTGGGTATCATCAAGCAAGGTGCGGCGGCTTTCATTCATCACCCTTCGCACCGTGTCTGAGGCCAAGGCAACGATGGTTTTTTCAAGGTTCTCCATCGAGCGAATGAGTTCATCCATTTTCTTTCTACCGGATTCGTCTTGGCGAAGATTCGGCTCCAATTCCGCCAGTCGCGTCAGTATCTTACTTTCTGTCTCAAAAATGAGCTGGCTAGTATGAGCTGCGATAGTGGGAGGAAGCGAATTTGCAAGCTGATCAAGTATGCTATCGTAGTGTTTCAGGATTTGTTCCCTGCGAGTGGCGGTGAGCCCTTCGAGGCGCCTCACCAATCCGTACATTTCTTTGCTCAGTATGGCCCGGTCTCTAGACGCCCCACGCAGAGTAATAATGACCCCAATGGTTAAGAGTAGCTGCAATCCTACGAATAAGCCCGCCAGAGCAACCACCAGGAGCAGCATTTGTTGAGACAATTCAGGCATTTAACAACCTAGCTATATGGTATCGGTTGACGCTCCTTGCGTAGACAGATGCAACTACCAGGCACCGTCGAAGAGGTTTACGTACACAAGCCCCTAACAGTTTGATGCTTCCCCCCAGCTGATAGGATCATAAATCTGTGTTTGATTTATGATTGCCGCCAATCAAAATACAGGTATCTTGATTAGCGGCGAGTATATACGGGGAATACTGAAGATGCCGGACGCCTCCTAATCCGACTTCTGACCACGGAGTGAGAGGTTCGGGCTAACGAGCATTTTCACTGACCGCCAGCTTAAATAACTCCTCTACTTCTTTTAGGGCAGCGGTATACCCCGGAATACGGCGAGGTTCGACAATCGCCGGTATGTCTTGTAACTCACTCCACTGCCAGTTGGAGAATTCTGGAGTATGGCGATTCAAATCAATTTCGCTCTCCTTTCCAACAAATTTAACCAACCAAAAAGTCTGTGCCTGGCCACGCCACTTTCCTACGGCATAGGCAGGAACGGTGCGCCAGTCATACTCATGGGTTGCTTTGAGCTGCTTCACAATTACGAAGCGATCGGCAGGAGCGCCGAGTTCCTCTTCCAACTCTCGCAAGACATTTTCCGGAAGCGATGCCGATTCATCCACTCCGCCCTGGGGAAGCTGCCATACTCCGGGTTCGTTGAGGCGCTCTCCCAGAAAAATCTTGCGGTTAGTATTAAATACTAACATGCACACATTGGGCCTCAGGGGGAGTGGGTTATTCATGTTATTTCATTGTATACTTGCCGCCTATCAAAATGCGAGTACTTTGATTGGCCACGAACATGTCTTGTCCACTCCCCCGGTCTTGCCCTCATTAGTGACTCTTGAAAAGCGTGGCTGAATCAGCTCGCACCCAGGGACGCGCGTGTTGATAGGATATTTTACCCGCCGCCAGAAGCTTTCTTATGGATTGTTCAAAAGTAAATTGGGGTTCACGTCCCGCTCCCCCTATTACCTCTTGAGGGTCAAATCGCCCTTTCTGTATCTCACGCGCCAAGTCAGAGTCGACCAACAAGCTATCTACTGCCATAACTCGACCTGAGTATCCTGTGTAATCACAGCGTGAGCATCCAACTTGGCGGAAAATTTGCAGATCGAGCTCTCTTGATGGCGCAAGGTCGAATATCTTGCACTGTTCACACAAGCGTGGAAGAAGCCGTTGGCTGATAGCCAGGCGCACGGCGTGGGAGAGTGTCACGGCATCAATCCCAAGGCTCTGTAGTCTCATGAATACTTCTAACGCACTGCGAGCATGCACCGTTGAGACGATGAGATGTCCAGAGAGCGCCGCTTGCAGGGCGACGCGCGCGCTTTCTTCATCGCGTATCTCGCCAAGCATAACCACATTAGGATCTTGGCGCAGGATAGACCGTAAGCAGGTCGGATAATCCAGTCCCTGCGCAACGCGTACCTCAGTTTGTGTTATGCCATTCAGATGAAACTCAACCGGATCTTCAACGCTTACCACATTCAGATTTCGACTCGCGAGTTCCACCATCAGGGCATACATGGTTGTCGTTTTCCCGCTGCCCGTTGGTCCGGCGAAAAACAGCGCCCCCTCGTGCAACTCAAGTGTCTGCTCTAACTGCTGCCGAACCTCCGGAGGAAACTCCAAAGAGTCCAAGGTCGCATGGGATCTAGACCCGGCAAGGCGAAGAACCGCTTTTTCACCGTGCACCGTCGGCATGAGACTCGCCCGAATGTGCACCGAGCCAGTTCCCATCGGAACTTTAAATGACCCATCTTGAGGTAAATTGCGGCACGTAATATCAAGACCGGCGAGAACTTTGATCCGCGAAATTATCTGTTGATGCAAACCAAGGGACCCGAGCGCTTCAGCATGCGAATATAATTCGCCATGAATTCGCAACTTAACATAGGAGCCGTCATGACGAGCCAAGAGATGAATGTCAGAGGCTTGTTTTGCAATGGCGTAATCTACGAGCGCTTCTATCAACTGCGCGGCATCACCGCTGACCCCCCTAAATTCCGGGGACTGCTGCAACGAAGCAGTAGCTTCTTCCCGGCCAGTCCTCAGTCCTGCCACCGTATGAGCGAGCTTTGAATCGTCGTCGTGATAGGCAAGGAAAATAGCCTCGGCAAGGGCGCCCCTATCAACCCCAGCCAAGCGCACGCGCCTACCCGTCGCAAATTGAATATCCTTGAGCAGAGCCGGGTCATGGCCTTCCTGCGCGGCGACAAGGAGCAACTCAGCCACCCCCATTCGCACCAGCCCTAACGGAAGCACCTGAAACCTTTCGGCCAGCTCATAGGACAGTAACTTCCGGGCTTCTTTGCTCGAGCAGCTCTTGAGCTGATGAGCGCTTACTCTGCCCCCCGAAACCGCGCCAGGAGGAACTCCCGAACCGGAAAAACAACCGCGCGGCTCAGCATGCCGCTGAAATAAATCGCCCTTTTTCATGTGCTCTATCTGATTCGGAAAAATCAGAAAAAAGTTGCCGGGCGTCTATACTGGCGGCGAGTCTATAGTCGCGCGAGCGCCTCGGCTTGCGCTAGGGAGCGCCGAGCAAGCAGCCATTCGCTACTTTCTGCATTACTTTCGGCAACTATCTTTTCAAGTTCCGCGCGTTTACTCAGAAGCGTTTCTCGCCGCGGATCGGCCGACACAAAAACATCATCTGCCAACACCACCAAGGTATTTTCATTAAAATTGCAGAATCCCTCGGAGACGACGCAACGCTCCTTTTGAGAATCCTGCGCCGAAGTGTACTCAAGAATGCCGGTACCCAGCGTGCCGGTATACCGAGTGTGTTGTGGAAGAATCCCTATTTCACCATCACTCGATGGCAAATTGACCGCCGTAGCGCGGTCCTCCTTCACCAAACCGGCAGGTGTGAATATTCTTATTGTGAACTCTTCTGAAGCCATAAGAGATCTCCGCCAAACAACTATTAGGCCGCCTGTGCAAATTCTCGCGCCAGCTTCTCCGCCTTGGCCTTGGCATCCTCAATGGTTCCCACCATGTAAAATGCCTGTTCAGGCAGATCATCATGTTTGCCGTCAACAAGTTCTCCAAAGCTGCGAATCGTATCCTCAAGACGCACATATACCCCGGGCGTACCGGTAAAGGTTTCCGCCACGTGGAATGACTGCGAGAGAAATCGCTCAATCTTTCGAGCCCGCGCCACAATTAATTTATCGTCCTCAGACAACTCATCCATTCCAAGAATAGCAATAATGTCCTGCAAATCCTTGTAACGCTGCAAAGTCTGCTGCACCTTTCGCGCCACACGGTAATGCTCCTCTCCCACCACCCCCGGCTCCAGGATGGTAGAAGTTGAAATCAAAGGGTGAACCGCCGGATAAATTCCCTTTTCCGCAATAGAGCGGTCAAGCGCGGTGGTCGCATCCAAGTGAGCGAAGGTGGTCGCCGGAGCAGGATCGGTATAATCGTCCGCCGGGACGTACACTGCTTGCACCGAGGTAATGGACCCCTTCTTGGTCGACGTAATTCGCTCTTGCAACTCGCCCATATCGGTAGCTAGCGTCGGTTGATAACCGACCGCGCTCGGCATACGCCCAAGCAGCGAGGACACTTCAGAGCCGGCTTGCAAGAAGCGGAATATATTGTCGACAAACAGGAGCACGTCACGGCCCTCCTGATCTCGGAAATACTCTGAAACAGTGAGGGCGCTCAGACCCACGCGAAAGCGGGCTCCTGGAGGCTCATTCATCTGTCCATAGACGAGGGCAGCCTTATCAAGCACGCCTGAATCTTTCATTTCATGCCACAGGTCATTACCTTCGCGAGTTCGTTCTCCCACTCCGGCAAACACCGAATATCCTCCGTGCTCCTGTGCGATATTATGAATCAGCTCCATAATAATAACTGTCTTGCCGACACCGGCACCGCCAAACAAACCAATCTTTCCGCCTTTCACATAGGGGCATAGCAAGTCGATGACCTTTATTCCTGTTTCCAATATCTCCTTGGAAGTAGCCTGCTCCTCAAAACTTGGGGTGGGGCGATGAATGGGCCAATAGGTGTCGGTAGCTACTGCCCCCAATTCATCCACCGGCCGGCCAATAACATCAAGAATTCTGCCCAAAGTTTTAGGGCCGACGGGCACCGATATTGGAGCACCCGTATCAAGCACCTCTTGCCCGCGCACCAAACCCTCCGACGAATCCATGCAGATACAACGCACCACATTGTCTCCCAGGTGCTGCGCCACCTCGATAGTCAAATTATTTTGTTTATCGTCAATCGCCGAGTTGGTTGTTACCAAAGCATCGTAAATAGCGGGCAGTCCCCCGTCCTGCGGAAACTCCACATCAATGACCGGCCCAAGAACCTGAGTAATTTTCCCCTTGCGTTTTCCGTCTTGCTGTTTGTTTGTCATGTTACATTACCCTCTCAAAATCTTGTTCTTATTTAATTGCTTCAGCTCCGCCTATAATATCTATGAGCTGAGACGTAATGCTGAGCTGACGCATGCGATTGTGCTTCAGCTCAAGCTTTCGAACCAACTGCCCCGCATTCTTAGTGGCGCTATCCATTGCAGTCATGCGGCTTGCTGTCTCGCTCGCCTTCGCGTCGAGGCAAGCCTGCCGAATCTTTGTCCGCATCACTCGCGGCATCATTGACGAGAACACTTCCGCCCGACTTGGCTCAAAAAGAGTCCATCCGGCATCGCCATGTTCATGAGCAGCGACACTCTGCTTTTGGGCCTTCTCTGATGGCAAGTCATCGGCGGTGAGCGGAAGCAATTTTTCTACCATAGCAACCTGAGATATCGCCGACTTAAATCTAGTAAATATCACCCAAACTTGATCGAAGCTTCCGCCGGCAAACGCACTTTCGAGCTCTCGGCCAACCTCTTCTATCGGCCAAACCGACGCATTCTCCGGCAAGTCCTCGTAGGCCTTTACGTAGGAACGCTTGACACGGCGAAAATACTCGGCTGGTTTCTTCCCAAGAATAAACGGATGAATAACAGCGCCCGGATAGTTTTCGGCTTTTTGACGAAAAAACCACTCCACCTTCTTATTGATGTTGGTGTTATATCCACCGCACAATCCTCTCTGCCCGCCTACTATCAATAGAGCGATATTTTTAATTTCTGCACGCTCTTCCATCAGCGGGTGTGCAGCAGAAACACCTCCCTGCTCCTGCATGAGCTGACCGAGCAAACGATTTAACTCATCGGCGTATTCTCGTGAAAGAGTCACGGCCTCCTGAGCTTTTCTTAGCTTGGCAGCCGAGACTAGCTTCATAGCATAGGTAATCTTCTTGGTGTTGCGAACCGAGCGAAGCCTACGCTTAATTTCCTTTAATCCTGGCATGTGTGGCCAACCTCTCTAAAGATATCCCGACTACACTAACGCATCCTCTCGCCAAGCATGAATACTCTTACAATGCCGCTTGCGACTGCGCGCTTTGCTGCGCAGCCCGAACCGCACCAGTGCCGTTAGATTTGGCCCCGGTTGAGACGGTGCCCGCAACAAACTCGTCAACAAACTTCTTCAGTATCGTATGAAGTTGAGGTTCCAGTTCCTTTGTCAGTTCGCGCTTTGAACGGAAGGCATCCAAAAACTCATTGAAATTTGCCTGAATGTACTTGTGGAGACTGTCTTCAAAGCTCCGAATCTGGGAAACAGCAAGCTTATCAACATAGCCGTTGGTCACTGACCAAATGGAAATGACCTGATATTCGACCGGCATGGGCTTATATTGGTCCTGCTTTAAAATTTCCACCAATCGTTCTCCGCGCGCAAGCTGAGCGCGAGTCGCAGCATCCAGATCGGACCCAAACTGGGCAAAGGCTTGCTTTTCTCGATACTGCGCAAGTTCCAGCCGTAAGCTTCCCGCAACTTTTTTCATTGCCTTCACTTGCGCCGCTCCGCCCACACGAGAAACGGACAGCCCCACGTTTACTGCGGGACGAACACCAGAATTGAACAGATCGGCCTCGAGATAAATCTGCCCATCAGTAATTGAAATCACATTTGTCGGAATATATGCAGAGACGTCGCCTTCAAGGGTTTCGATGACAGGAAGCGCGGTTAAGGATCCCCCTCCCAGGCTATCGTTCAATTTTGCAGCACGCTCCAACAAGCGCGAATGCAGATAGAAAACGTCTCCGGGGTACGCCTCACGTCCCGGCGGACGACGAAGCAAGAGAGAAACGCTGCGATACGCTACCGCGTGTTTGGACAAATCATCGTAAATAACTACCGCGTGCCGCCCGCTTTCCATGAAGTACTCTCCCATGGCGCATCCGGTGTAGGCCGCAAGAAATGAAAGCGGCGCAGGTTCCGATGCGGTTGCCGCAACCACGATGGTGTGGTCCATGGCGCCAAACTCCTTGAGCTTTTCAACCACCTGCGCGACAGAAGATCGCTTTTGCCCAATGGCAACGTAAATGCAGATAACGCCATTTCCCTTTTGGTTAATAATGGTATCGAGGGCAACGGCGGTCTTCCCAGTCTTCTTGTCGCCAATAATAAGTTCTCGCTGCCCGCGTCCCACCGGCGTCATTGCGTCTATGGATTTAATTCCGGTTTGAAGCGGCTCATGCACAGACTTTCTTTTCACAATGCCGGGGGCTTTTACTTCAAGACGGCGGCGATGCTTAGAGTCAATATCTCCGAGCCCATCAATGGGGTTTCCAAGGGCATCAACCACACGGCCTACTAACGCCTCCCCAACGGGAACCTCCGCGATACGGCAGGTTCTCTTAACTGTACTTCCCTCTTCAATTGCACGGGTTTCACCCATGATAACGATACCGACGTTATCTTCTTCCAAATTAAGAGCAATTCCCATGATGCCGTGCGACAGCTCCACCAATTCCCCTGATGCCACTTTGCCAAGACCATGAACTCGGCAAATTCCATCACCCACCGAAATGACTGTGCCTGTTTCACTTGTCTCGGGCGCTCCAGAAAAATTACTGATCTTTTCCTTTAGGATTCTGCTAATTTCGTCGGCTCCAATAGTCATAAACCACCCTCTCTCAAAAAAATGAAACTACGCTACAGCTCCGCTCGCGCCGGCCTTGCCTGCAGCACCACCAATTGCATTCAAATCTCGCTCAATTCGCTCAAGCGAACCCCGTATAGAACTGTCAAGCAACTTATCCCCGACCTTAATTCGGAGACCGCCCAATATTTCAGGGTCAACCCGCCATTCAATTGAAACCAGAGACGCATACTGCGCTGGAACTTTAGCCTGAATGTCTGATTGAATGCGGCTCTTTTCCTCGTCGGTGAGAGTCATTGCTGATGTGACTTCTAAAGCCAGTACCCGGCGAAAGGCCTCAACCATGCGAGCAAATTCGTGACTTATGGTCCCTATCATTGCCAGCCGGCCATTATCTAAGAGCACTGTTAAGAAATTAGCAAAGACCGGGTCAGAAGGAGCGATCAGCTTGCCCTTTTCGCGCACAGCGTCGATGCGGCGCGACAGAGGAATGGCGGGGTTCAGCACTGCTTCTCGAAATTCAGGATGCACCTTCCAAGACTTCGCAAAGACCTCCAAGGCTACGCGAGTAATATCAAGTTCTTTTCCGTTCTCATGAAACGGAGCGCAAAGCTCAAATAATGCCTTGGCGTAGCGTCTAGCAACTTTCTCGTCTTGTGCACCCACCTTGCCCTTTCCTCAATACTCTACTGGATCACCTTTTCTACCGATTGCAGCGCCTGACGGCGAAGCAACGCATCAGCCTCGCCAGCGCCCTTCTCTCGAAAATCTCTTTCAGCAAATAC
>CAZPBV010000086.1:0-2500 GCA_964584675.1 uncultured Bdellovibrionales bacterium | reverse complement strand
CAGCGCTTGATTCACCAGCCGCTGTTGCACCTGCTTGGAGGCAGCACGCCACTCTGCCCGTGCAGCCTCTTGACTTAAAGAACTGATCCGACGAGCCCGTTCTTCGGCTTCGGCTTTAATACGTTGCGCCTCAGCAATCCCCTCCTGCTCTATGCTAGAGGCAAGAGCTTGAACTTCCCGCGACAGGGAATCTACTTTTCGCTGTGCTTCTCTTAGCGCGCCCTCTGAGACTGCCAAATCGGCAGCGCTCTCCTGAACCTGCTTGGAAATACGTAATCGCCGCGCAGTCCACGCTCTCATCAGCGGACCCTTGAGAACAAAAAACAAAATTCCGGTGTAAACAAGAAAATTAATCCAATAGGGCATGAGATGAGAGAAAAACTCTCCAACTGGAGGAGCGCCGTGTTCGTCATGTCCACCACTGGCAGCTAGGGCGCAGGTCACAAAAATGCTTTGCTGCAAGGCAACCATTACTACCAAAGAAGTAAATTGCCTCATCCCATTCCTTGCACTACCTATTCTTGAAAAGCTTTCCATAGTATCCGCTCGCCACGGCCCCTAACTATTGTATCGCCGAAACTCCCTGCCCTGATTGAATTCTTTGTTTAATCAACTCTGCTAAAGCCTGTGCCTCCCTTGTGGTTTCGCCCTCTGTGCGCGCAAGATCAGCCGCAATATCCGCACGCACTTTCTTTAACTCTGCTTGCGCCTGCTTCTCTGCAACATCAATAATGCGAGCTGCCTCGGCTTTGGCTTCTGTAATTCTCTTCAACTTGCCCTCAACCGCCTTAATACGTTCGGCAAGCAGGGCATTTTCATACTGTTGAAGAAGGGCCTTTTCCCTTTCTCGATTAAGTGCCGCCGTCTCCTGAGCACCAATGGTTTGAGATTCGCGTGTTTCGGCAAGCTGCCAATATGGATAGAAAAAAACCTTATCAAGCAAACGCCACAGCAGCACAAATACCGGCAGAACGATCAAAATCATCTGCCCGTCTCTAATCGACAGGTCGAACAGTTTTAGAATGTTCGCTAATTCTGATGCTTCCGTTTGAACCATTCTACTACGCCCTACACAGTTACACTTTTCGCGCTACGGTGCTCTGCCCATTCTTGAAAGGTAGCGCACCTTCTACTGTGCTTCGTCTCAAAGCCCAGAGAAACATCGCCCTTTCGAATCGCTAGGCCGACACCCCGACCTTTTCTGACCCTACCACTTTTGGAGTTATACTTTTTACTTCCGCCGTTCTTGTAGACCCTGTCGATTGACCAGAACTCATCGCGGACTTACCTTCGAACACCACGCCCTCTTCAATACTTAAGGCCGCAGAAGTAATATTGCCGACAACTCGTGCCGGCTTTTTTAACGCCAAGCGGCGGCTGGCAAAAATATCGCCAGTAACCGTACCCTTAATAAGGATCTCGGATCCTGTTACTTTCGCGTTGATTACCGCCGACTCACCAATAGTGAGTCTCTCTTGCGCATTAATCTCACCTTCCACATAGCCATCGAGCTCCACTGGCCCGGTAAATGTCAGGGCGCCAACAACTTTAGCCCCCTTTCCCAAAAAAGCTTCCACCTTTTCTCCAGAACTGCCTCCGGTCATAGAAAACGGTTGAACCGGCTGCATTTCTGGGACGCGATCATCTTTGGGTTTACCAAAAGTCATACGGGACTATCTCCAAAAGCTGTATAAGCGCGACATAAGTTATCGTTAGCCACGGTTAAAAGTCAATTTTTGGCTCAGTTGGACGCGCAAATTTTCTCGATAATTCGGTCCAGTTCTGCCTCAGAAAAGTACTCAATCTCAACCCTGCCCCGCCCCGATTCATGGTGCTTAATAGACACCTTGGTGCCAAGGGCATTTCTCATGCGATCTACTACTTCCAAGGCAACACTAGTATGCCGGTTGACAGTCTCCTCGCTGCCCTGACGTCCCCGCCTCTGAGCTACACGTTGCCCGCCATCCAAAACAGCCACCTGTTGCACAAGTTGCTCAAGTCCCCGAACAGAAAGAGCCTCGCGCACAGCTTTTCGCGCAAGACTTAATTGACCCCCCTCATCCCTGAGTGAAAGTAAAGCCTTGGCGTGGCCGACAGAAAGCTCTTCCTTCTGGACCAGGTTTTGAACTTCAAGTGGAAGCTTGAGAATACGCACAGCATTTGAGATTGTAACTCGGTCTTTTCCAACCCGCTCCGCTACCTCTTGTTGGCTAAGGTTAAATTCGCTCATCAGACGCTGATAGCCCTTGGCCTCCTCGATGGGATTAAGGTCCTGGCGCTGAACATTCTCAACTAGCGCGATTTCCAACACTTGGCGGTCGTCTAGTTCGCGCACCAAAGCTGGAATATGGCTACAGTTTGCAAGTGTAGCGGCTCGCCATCGTCTCTCTCCGGCCACGAGTTCATAACGTTGTTTTGATGAATCGCTCGCGATAGCCCTCACCAGTACTGGTTGAAGAACTCCAAGAGCCTTAATTGACTCACTAAGTTCCTTAATCTC
>CAZPBV010000085.1:0-10931 GCA_964584675.1 uncultured Bdellovibrionales bacterium | reverse complement strand
CTGTTTGCGCGGCCATCCTTGGCCGCACGCCCGAACCTCTCACTCGGTGGTGAGAGGTCCGGGCTAGAGAAGAAAAAGGTGGCGCGTCTCTTAACATAGGGAGAACTTTCATGAAATTGGCACGACGAGTAGCGATTATGTCCATTCTTCTTGTGACGGGAACCAATGCGGCTTCCGCGACTCCTCAGGTTCTGCCTCCGTCATCGATTGCTCAAATTGAAACCTCCAATGGAACCTATCTCTGCGGCCTCATTGGCGGCGCATACATACCAGGGAATTACCAAGCTAGTTCGCAAAAATTCAACTCATTACAAGACCAAATTCAACAGGCAAAGAAAAAGAAACGTTTGGCACGAGGGGCTCAACTCACCAAATTAAATAAGACGATTAAACAGCTTCGAAGCAGCCTCTCTTATGGGACCGCGGCTTGTAGTTCTGTTGGCACCTCTACTGCGACTCCAACTCCAGCCCCAACCCAACCACCAGCACAATCCACACCCACTCCTTCGCCTTTAGGGTGTTACGATGAGGCTCGCAATGCGCGACCGGGAAATCTCGGCATTCCAACGGGAAGTACGGGCAACTTTTTTATTGGGCAGCTCCTCTTCAGTCGCACCTGCTCGTCCTGCCACATTGCCTCTGACCGGGCAGGCTATGATTTCAATGAACTAACCTCCGTGCTTCCCGGTCCTAACATGAATCTCAA
This sequence comes from uncultured Bdellovibrionales bacterium, assembly GCA_964584675.1. GTDB lineage: Bacteria > Bdellovibrionota_C > UBA2361 > UBA2361 > JBGSMV01 > CAZPBV01. Next base: position 10,225 of record CAZPBV010000085.1, on the reverse strand, counting down.
CCTGAGCGTTCAGGAGCGCGCCCATCTGGCTGCTTATCTTAACTACCCCAATTGCTGACACACACATAAGCAGTGACGGTATAGAAAGGGGCCTACCCCTCAAGCAACAGACCCATGCGCTCCCAAAAAGGCTTCACATCGAGCCCTTCTCCGGTCTGCACGCAATCTTCCGGCATAAGGTCATAGTCTTTTGCCCTGGCAGCAGCCGCTTTTGCCCGCTCAACTTTTGAAAGTTTATCAAGCTTGGTAAGGACGAGAACCAGATGCTTTTCATGTTCCCAGGCACAGTGCCGAATAGAAAACTCCTCCTCTTGAGGACTACGTCGAACATCATTGAGTAAACATACAATCTTCAAGTTCGAACGTTCACCTAGGTACCGCTCCACCAGAACTTGCAGCTCCTCGCGCTGCTTCTTCGAGAGCTTTGCATAACCAAAACCCGGCAGATCTACGAGCCGAAAGCTACTTTGATCATTTTTCAGTCTCCGCAACGTGACGTCAAAAACGTTAATTTTCTGAGTTCGTCCGGGAGTCGCGCTGGTACGGGCCAGTTTCCTTTGAGCAGTTATCCGATTAAGCAAGCTTGATTTTCCAACATTGGATCGTCCAACGAGCGCTACTTCCTCAACGCCATCCTGCGGAAGGTCAGACACTTTACCAGCGCTCATTAAAAACGAAGCACTCACGGAGTAGCAATTAGCGGTTTTTAGCGGCCTTTTCACGTTCCTCCAATCGGCGCTCGATCGCCCGGAGTTTTCGTCCTAAAGAAAGAATATAGAGCGACAAGAGCAACCATATGACGGTGTACCCCCAAAATAGGCTGGGCATAGTATCAGGCACGTTCTCCACTATTCTCCTCCTCCGACAGTAAAAGATGCTGCACTAAACCAACGCGGGCTCGCAGCCAGACCAAGCTTCCCTGTAATGCTATGAGTGCAAAAGTGCTGACCCCCCAGGCGTAACGAAACAAGGGATCTCTCAGTCCCCGCTTCTCTATTACGACCGGATGCAGTTGTGTTAGATGCGGAAAGAACTTAATAGAATAAATGACAATGGGGACGGTGATCGCGCTCAGAACGGCTAGTACGGCACAGTGCTGAGCAACACGCGACTGATCGCCAAAGACTCGTAGCATGCTCAGGCCAAGAAAGATTAGCCAAAGAATCAAAAAACTGATCAAGCGAGGTTCGGGGTTAAACCAGGTGTTCCAGGCAGAGTGCCCCCAAATCATTCCGGAAAAAAGCGTAATCGAGCAGAATAAGAAACCAACTTCAGCCGCCGCATGCGCTAAAATATCCGCCTGCGGACCTCGAGTAGCCAGGTGCCACAAACTGGCAATTAACAAAGTCGCCACAGCGCAGTAACAGGCAATAGCGCTTGCCACATGAAAATAGAAAATGCGCTGCACCGGCCCCATGAGCCGTTCATTGGGTACAACCATAAACACAAGGTAGGTTGCGTAAACGACCAACACGAATGAAAGAGAGTGCAGGGTGTATTCGACTTTACGACTGAGCACCATAAGAATGTAATGTATAGCCCGTTTACTCTCTTACAACAAACTCAAATAGATTCACCCCAAGAACAAGATACAAGACGTCAAGTCCCAGCAAGAATGCAAACCATGGAGATCCCCAGGCAGGCGCATCCTCAAGCCTTGCCATATAGGTCAGTTCGATGGCACAAAGAAAAATTGGGAATAGGAGGGGAAGTAAAATAATCGGTAAGAGAATTTGCTTGAGCTTGGCCGATACCGCAATGCCAGAAAGCAAGGTAGCTAAAGCCGCATAACCCAGAAGGGCAGTTACAAATACCGGAACAACACCGGCGAGCGATGGAAGCGGAACGTTCAGAAAGATGGCAAGTAAAAAAGCCGCGCAACATTGCCCGAAAAATAAAATAATAAAATTGGAACCAGTCTTGGCAAGAAAGATCGATGTCAGAGGGACTCCTGCCATAATGAGCCCATCGAGAGCACCACACTCCCCCTCATATTCAAAGCTTCTGCCAACGGCCGCCGTAGCACTCAGAAGAAAAACCACCCATAGTAGACATGGATAAAGTGTTTCTTTCACCGTGGGCTCAAGAACCGCGGCGTGCACTCCGAGCGCAACAATCACTACAAGCATGGAGATAAGGCTCAGGAACAGAAAAACTGTTTCTCGCACTCGAAATTCAATTCTCAAACAATTAGCAAGCAGCGCGCCAAATACTCTCATTACCGATTTCCCCTCCGGTAGCGCTCTATGACATCCGCGGCTGCCTCTCCCTGGGCAGAATCTGCTACCACCAACCCGTTCTCCAATAACACAACGCGGTTACAGAACTCGCGCACCCGAGAGATATCATGGCTGGCAATTACAACCATTGAATCTGAGATCCCAGAGAGCCGCTCCAGGAACATTCTAGCCGCTGCATCATCAAGAGATGACGTCGGCTCATCCAAAAAAATGAAGCGAGGCGCGTGGATGAGGGCTCCCGCGATGGCAGCTTTGGCAACTTGTCCTTTTGAGAGATCCCTAATCCGCCGACTTGCGCACTCCTCGAGTTGCCACTCTTTAAGATAGGCTTCAATTCTCATCGGAATACCACGGACGGTCGCTCCTAGAGAGAGATTCTCCTCAATGGATAAATCGGCATAAAGCATGGGCTGGTGGCCTACATAACCAATCGCATGAAAAGGGTTTGTCTGCTCGCCTTCAAAAATTATTGAGCCGCTGTCAGGCCGCAATAACCCGCCACAGGCGCGAAGCAAGGTGCTCTTGCCAGCACCATTTTTTCCCAGCAAAAGCACCCTCTCTCCGAGAGCAAAAGAAATCGAGACACGAGAAAGCACACGGACTGTTCCGTAGCGTTTTGAGAGGCCATCGAGTCGAACGCCCATACCTGCTCTAGTGTTGAGAGTCTATGCGACTCAAAATACCAGCCAGTTCGTAAGAGACCTGCCTCCTCATATTTTGATAATCATGATCACCAATCTTTTGAGTCGCATGATCCAATTCTAAATCCCGAAGCACCTGCAAACATCTTTCTTTTTGATCGACAAGCTGCTGCCTCTCCCATGAATCCTCCCCCACCCCTTCCCGATAAGTTGCAAATAACGGGCGAATGATCCACCAGTTCATTCCTAAGGTTACCAGGATTGCAGCAAAAATAGCCCCGCTCATCATGTCCGAGCCACCACCTTGCTACTCATACCAGCAGACGTTACGGGGACTTTGCCAAATGAGGGGGCGACAATCACCACCACACCTATCACCATAATAATAGCCCCATACCACAGCCAGACCTGAAGCGGATTAACAAAAACCTTTATCCCGGCCTGGGTGCCAGCCTCATCAAGTCCAATAAATACCAGGTATAGATCCTCCCGCATACCCATACGAATAGCAACCTCGGTCGTTGACTCCTGATTACGAAAATAGGAACGCATCTCCGGCGCGTAAGTTCCCAATACCTCCCCGCTGTTCGCCGCCATTACAGTAATGCGAGCCTGCACTGCCTCAAAATTTTTTGTTCTGACCGGTCGAATTTCATCGAGCCTCAAATTAAACCGTCTCACAGCAATGGTTTCTCCAACCTTGAGCGAAAACTCCTTTTCAAACTTGTGGGCCATAGATGCAGTAATCGAAACAGCGGCAATAACAACACCGATGTGAACAAGATATCCTCCATAGCGGGCGCGATGACGCCGCACAAGCTTACCGAAACGATAGACAAAGCCATCCGGAAGACCTTCCCCTGCTAGCTTCTGAGCCCGCAATCCACGATGAAGTTCTACAAAAATGCTCGTTGTAATAAACCAACAGAGGCCATAGGAGAGCAGTGGATAAAACTCATCGATTCCAACCCACACGAGAAAGGAACAAAGAAACAGTGCAGTAAGCAAGGGCATCAGAAAGGTCTTGAGCGTGCGGGAAACGGCTGCCTTCTTCCAGGCAATCATAGGTCCAACTCCCATAAGTAACAGTAACAACAAAAAGAGCGGTACATTGACCGTGTTAAAGAACGGTATGCCAACCGCCTGCTTGGAGCCAGTTACTGCCTCTGACAGCACCGGGAACATAACCCCCCACAGAACCGCGAAGCAGATACTTAAAAGAACCAGGTTATTCATGAGAAAAAACGCTTCCCGAGATAGAAAACTTTCTATCTTGCGGTCAGAACGCAGGGCGGTTCGACGCACATAGGATAAGATCGCTGCGACCGCAAATATCAGCCCCAAATAACCGAGAAACACCCAGCCTACATCAGTTGAAGCAAAAGCATGTACGCTTTGTACAATACCGGAACGTGTTAGAAAGGTTCCAAAAACAGTTAGCGCATACGTCAGCACATTGAGCCAAACATTCCAAAACTTGAGCATATCCTTGCGCTCTTGCACCATAACTGAGTGCAGAAAAGCTGTGGATGTAAGCCAGGGGAGAAAGGAGGCATTCTCGACTGGGTCCCACGCCCAAAAACCGCCCCACCCAAGTTCCAAGTAGGCCCAGTGCCCTCCCATCACAATTCCAGCAGTCAAAAATCCCCATGCCACCAAAGCCCAGGCGCGCGTCAGACGAATCCATTCATTACTCAAATTCCCCGAAAGCAAGGCCGCCATACAAAACGCATAGGGCACCGCTTGAGTGGTAAACCCGAGATAGAGCAGGGGTGGATGAACGGCCATGTACGGATTCTGAAGCAACGGATTGAGTCCGTTTCCGTCCGGCGGAATAAACGAGGCATTCAGAAAGCGAAAGGGATTCGTTAAGAAAAGTACCACGGTAATAAAAAAGAGCAGAGAGGAACTAAGTACTGCTACAACCCATGGAGTGAGGGTACGAGGATAGCGGTCCGATCGCATAGCAACGATGGCAACACTCACAGACAAGAGAAAAGCCCAGAGTAGCATGGAACCATCCATTCCACCCCAAATAGCGGAGATCTTGTACATAGGTTCCATGTCCAGATTGGAATACTGCCAAACATATTGGTTCGTGTAGTCATTGGTGAGAAAGCTGTATGAGAGCGCTAGAATGCACAAACCGAGACACAAAAAGACACCAATCGCAGCGTTAGAGGCGCTTACGGTGAATGCGCAAGACCTTTGGAGAGCACTTTTGGAAATAGCCCCTCCATACGCGCCAATCGCAAAAGAATACAGCGAAAGTAGCCACGCCAGGCATAAACACAAATATCCAAATTCATTCATAAGACCACTGCCCCGAACTCAATCTGTGGTTGGAAAGTACAATTCGAAGACTCTCCTCGCTACTGAGACTTAACACCATACTTACTGGCGGGAGAAGGCGCCTCATACTTTGAAGGACATTGAGTCATAAGCTGACTGGCTGTGAGAACCCCGCCTGAATAGTCACCATCAATGATAACATCCCGCCCCGAGGCAAACATATCTGGTTTAATACCCCGGTAAATCACTGGCACGAGCGCACCTCCCCCCACCCCAGGATTTTCAACGCTAAATCTTAGCACCACTGTGGGCTGAATCTGATAATCAATAGGGTTAGAACTCACCCTTCCTGCAACCCGAACCCTTGATAAAACAGCGTCACTTCCTCTAGCCGCAATTTCGGCAGGCGTAAGTACCAGAGATGTTCCTGTCCGAGTGGCCTGCCACACTAAAAGCACGGCAAAAGCACCAAAAACAACCAGTAAGCTAATGATTAGTCTATTCATTTTGTTTTATCGAGCCGACATAGTATTCATATACATTCACGGGAGTCCAACTACATGAGAACATGAATAAATCTGTCTCCTGACCCCTCCGGGGTCGATTTGCGGAGCAAATCGGTGGTGACAACACCTCGCTGTTCACAAAATCTGCCGTCCCTGATCAGGGGACGATAAGAAAGGGCGGACTAATCTGAGAACTTGGCATCTACAACTATCTTGAATCGCTGCCATTCTTACCCTTGTGAACGGTTACCCGATGAGCAAAGTGTAAGAGACTACATGAAAAAAGGCAAAAAGCGCTTCTGCCATGGCCCTAGAGGTAAGGTTTCCAATTCTCACTATCCTCTCGCGTATTTTTACCGCGGCCGTAGTGCTGTCGCTATGCTCCTGCAATCGAAATGAGCATAGCGCCTCGGACCTGGCCGCTCGAGCTTCACAAGCTGCCAGCAAAGCCAGACTTTTTAATGAAGAGCACCCTCAGGACACATTGAAGCTCTACGAAGATGCCCGAGAACTGGTTGAGGCTATTTTCGCCGAGTATGGTTCTACCAAAATAGCGAAACAGTTACAGTCCGGGGCGGCCACGCTTGATGGAATGACCGTTAAGGAATTAAGAACGGAAACCATTCCCAAGTTTCGCCTCATGCTCAAGGCAATGTCCGATCCGATGCAGCTTGTGCAAGCGCTCATTCCCCATGTGCCGGCTGCTCTAGCACAATCTCAACTCGCTCAGATGCTGGTTGACAAGCTGATTAAAGCTCATAAATCCGATGAAGCACTTCAACAAATCAAAGTGGCTCTGCGAGGGATCGATGACATCAAATCTTTTCCAGACCAAATTGCCATTCTTCTAAACCTTGCCAAAAACTACAGTGAGCTTGGAATCAAAGATAAGACTCTTGAATTAACCTTTCGCGCCCTGACTCTTGCAAAACAAATACCAATCCTGGAAGTCCGGCAAAATATATTATCTGAAATTGCATTAAGCTACTATCGCACCGGTGCCGAGCAAAAAGGGTTTGAAGCCGTACGCTCGATCCAAGATACGCGCAAGGAACAGGAGTCTCTAAGAGCATTAGCCAATCGACTTGGGCAGGAGAACCTTTTTACCGAAGCACTGGCAGTCACTCGGGCAATTCGAGATGGTCCAGACAAAGCTCTGTTCCTGATGGAAATAGCATCTCAGGCAGTCGATCAAGAGCTGTGCGAGTCTGTCAGCCCCTTTACCGAGAGCGCTACCAGACTCGCAGATACTTTCTCTGACCGAAACGAGGAGGCATGGCTATGGTTGAGGATGGCGACTCTCATGCACCGCTGCGGCAAGGATGTTGAAAGCTTGTCTATCCTCGACAAAGCGGTGCAGGCCTCAGGAGAAGGTTCGCGCAACGTTAATCTGCGAGCAACCGCAACTCTGATGAGCGCGCTTGCCGACGCTTATGCTGACCTTGGCCAAAATGAAACCTCTTTTTCGCTCATTACAAGCGCCCTCCCAATTGCCCAGAAAGAACGTTCTCAGGAAGAGCGGGACCGAATACTTGTTGACCTCTCCATCTGCCTAACAAAACTTGGCGAATACGAACGTTCTGAAAAGATACTTTCTTCTATTAAAACATTCCGAGAGTTTGCTCGATCTCGAGTGGCGCGAGCGAAACTCTATTATAAGAAAGGCAAGACCGACGAAGCGCTTTCTCTGTTGTCCGCTGTTAAGGAGAAGGTAGTCGACCAAACAGACACCGAAGAACGAACATCCACCTTGCTGGCACTGAGAGATTCCTACTTTGACTTGGGGCGCCTCAATGAAGCGCTCAGCGTGGGATTTCTTTTACATGAATATGGGGAAAGTTGGCGCAAGCATATTCGCACTCTCAATGAGCATCTGGTATCGCATGGCGAGGTTTCTCTTGCCTTGCGTCTTGCACGGGAAATTCATGACCCTTATTTGGCGGGCGTTCTTCTCACAGACATTGCAAGATACCAGGCTGGAAAGAATTTGCGAAATGAGGCAATCGCGCTCATGGAAGAAGCATTTCGTGTCACCCGATCTGGTTTGGATTCAAAGCGAACCGGTGCCATGACTCAATATTTCGCCGAGGCGCTTCTTCTTATGCAGTTTCCTCAGGAAGCGTATGACCTTGTCAGCTCGAATGACCTTGCTAATAAGCCCCTTTGGTATTCTCGAATTGCGACTTGCTTTTTTGAGCTCGGAAAACAAGAAGAAGCGGCTTCCACTTTGGCTACCGCTCTGTCGATGGCCGCCGACGTCCAACCCCTAGAAAGTCAGCTTCAAGCACTCATTGAAGTTGCTGCCGCTTATTCTTCCACAGGAATTCAACCGAACGCCAACTCGCAGAGAATACTCCGCGGCATGTTCGAAGCCGGAATGCAGGATAAAACCGGATAAAGAACGTTGTATGTATTCTATGAGAGTGGGGCAGAACGACAATTACGAGACCGATTCTTCCGGCGCGCTCCGGCGATATTTTAGTTCAATCTGTTATCTCGATTTACGATCTCTGGCCGCATTTCGCATCGGCATAGGACTTTGCATGTTGTGGGACCTCGCTGATCGATCCCGTGATTTAACTATCCACTACACCGAACAAGGTTTTCACCCAATAAGCGCGGTGTTTCTCACCTTTCCCCAGGCGCTATGGTCTCTCCATTGGCTCAATGACTGTTACTATTTTCAATTTTTCCTTTTTCTCATCCATGTGTTGTGCGTCCTATGTTTTACTGCAGGTATCAAAACTCGTCTATTTACCGCCCTCTCATGGGTCATGTTGGTTTCACTTCAGAATCGAAATGAGCTCGTCAATCATGGCGGAGACCAGGTATTGCGCGTCCTTCTTTTTTGGTCCCTATTTTTGCCGCTCGGCAAATGTTTCTCCATCGACCACGCTCGCGCCCCCTCGAACACGGCCGACGTTCCACCCTGCTATTCGGCCTGGACTATCGGCTTTATCTTTCAAGTAGTTATCGTCTATTGGATGGCTGTCATTAACCGTTCAGATGACTCTTGGTGGGTAGAGGGCTCCGCTCTGCAGCACGTTCTCAATCTGGATTTCCTCGTGACAGATTTCGGCCGTTGGCTCGGCACTCATCACACTTTTGTCACCCTGCTGACTAATGGCACCATGTGTCTTGAGCTCGTTGGCCCAGGCCTTCTTCTTATACCAACACGTACCGGCGTGTTACGTTCCCTCGTTGTTGCGATCTTTTGCTGCTTCCATTTAGCAATCACCGCAACCCTAAGAATTCCCTTCTTTTCCTCAGTTATGGTTTGCTCTTGGCTTGCGCTTCTTCCTCCTCGTTCCTGGCGCAATAAACCTCTTCCGACGCAATGTTTGGTTCCTTACATGGCTGGTCGACAGGCTGGCTCGCGCACGATGAAACTGGAAAGGAGCCTGCGCTGCTGGGACGTTCTTCCTCACGCAATAATAGGATACTTCCTTAGCTATCAAATCCTGGTTGTGTGTCTCCTCAAGCACCTGTTCACCCCCGATCCGCGCGTTCTTCAGTGGTTGACCGTCCCCGCGCGCATGGTACGGATGGATCAGTCTTGGAACCTGTTTGCCCCGGGCCCGCTCAAAGAGGATTTTTTGTTGTCTGTGCTTGGATGCCTTTCTGACGGCACCCTTATTGATCTCTTACGAGGCTCGCGAGTGAGCGGGCTCGATGCCATTCGCTGGCCCTCCCATCCTTATCGTAATGAACGTTGGTTAAAACTTGCCGTCAATCTTTTCACTCGCCGGAACCAGACATTTTCATCTGCGACCAGTATATCTCTCAAGTTACTAGGGACCGCTCTGGTCAGACAGTGGAATAGCCAGCACGATAGCACCATGGCCGTGACGAAGTACTGGGTTGTCTTCTCATCGGAAGGTAAGCCCCTCTGCTCGCGGTGTGATCTTGAGCATTACGAGATAGTATCCCAGGGAACTCAGGGGTGAGATTCCCGTGCCATGAACTCTCTGTGGCTCTGCAGAGGCTATACGAACCGGGTAAATTCATTGGCGGCAAGCATACCGATAGGCGCCTTCTTATTGCCTTGCTCCTGCGAGGGGTATAATGTCATCATCCACTTGGCGGGCGTCGGCCGGGTTTTGGCCGTGTGGAAACAACCCCAACTTTCAGGCGCGTAGCAAATTGAGACTGTTGTTTCGTTTTCCAAAGCATTTGTCCTCGCGCCGTACTCATCCCGGGGTTGGCGCTTCTATTCTTGAAACTGCCATTACTATTCCTATATTTCTTCTGTTGCTGCTTTTTCTCATTGATCTATGCCGTTACATTCTTATCTCGGTATTTATTAACTTTGCGGCTCATCAGGCCATCGATAGAGCTACCAAGCTCGAGGTTGAAGTTGACTTATCCCCATCTCACTGCCCATTAATCTCGCCGCCCCCGGAATGTTCGGCTTTTTTCAGCGCTCGCCTCCTGCAAATTGTCGGCACATCTTCCGCCAAATCCCGCGCATGGCAGCTAGCCAACTTTGTTGCCAATGATGCCGGCGCCGGCATGGCACGGGCTTTGGGAGCCCATTTCCTAGATG
>CAZPBV010000084.1:10503-10951 GCA_964584675.1 uncultured Bdellovibrionales bacterium | reverse complement strand
CGTGCTACTGACGGAGCCCACAGCTCAATTTGAGTGGCAGACCAGGGAAGTTACCAACTGGTTACAGCTTTCAATTGACACGTCGGGCTTTAGGACTTCGCTGGTCTCCGGAAGTGACGGCAAATTACACTTATTTTACTTTGACGCGCTTGAGGGCGCACTCAAGCACACAATTGTGGCTGATGGACAGAAAGTAACGGAGACTGTCGATCGAAATTCTGCCGGATACTCGCCAAAGGCAATTTCTTGTGGCGCTAACAAGTTGTGCTTGTGCTATCAGGACGCTACTTCGTCTTCTCTAAAGTATGCCGAGGGAAATCTAGGCTCATGGAGCATAGCAACCGCCGACGACACGGCTGATGCGATAGGCAACGACTGCGATATTACTATGGCGCCGGAGGGACAGCCCGTTATTGCTCACACCGACAACACGAACAGGCGTTTGAGA
>CAZPBV010000084.1:0-10493 GCA_964584675.1 uncultured Bdellovibrionales bacterium | reverse complement strand
AGGAAGCACCGGCTCGTGGGCCTCGCGAGCTACTTCGGATGCGCCTACCGAATATTTCGAAGGTATGTGGCCGAGTATTGTAACGAATCCGCAGGGAGGGGTAGAAGTATATTCATCGACCAGATACTCCACCGATTACACACGTTACACCTATTTCCAAAAGACCTCGGTTAGTGACGATGAAGTCCTTCAGACAGGCAACGTTCGCGCCAATACCGACGTCAATGGAGTCGCTCGATATGACAGTGACGGCCGGCGACAACTGCTCTACTTCGACTCAATGCAGAGCGCACTCTTTGGCCGCTACGGAGCTGTCGTGTTACTGTTGACGAATCCTGACGGGTCTGAGATTAGCACTCGCCTCAGCGATGGCTTCTTCTGTTGGCCGAGCGACACCAATTTCGGAATTAAGAAGAACTCTTCCGGTGAAATTTGGGCGTTCAGTTACCGGCGCAACTCATGTAGCGAGCGGTACGAAGGGATTCAGTTATGGGTCCAAGGCAATGTCCCGGCAACCCCCACCCCAACACCTTCGGCAACGCCAACAAGCACCAATACTCCGATCCCAACGGCTACACCCACGCGCACCGCCATGCCGACCCTGACCAGCACGCCCACGCGGACGGCAACTTTCACCGCCACCGCGACGCCGACTTCAACTTTTACACCGACAAGGACTCCGACGCCAACGTTCACGCCGACCGTTACCCGCACGCCCACCATGACGCCAACACCGAACTGGAAGGGGCAGCTTGCTTCGGTGTGTTCGAACGACCCGACCACTCGGCTCCTGTGGCGTGTTCGCTGGGACGGTTACAGCGCGGCAACTTTCGACTGGGACGTCTATGGAACAACTCAACGTGGACAAATTACCGTTAAGGCCGGCGGAGAGGCTTCGTTTGCCACGACAACGGTGCCCTCAAGTTCGAATACCGCCCGAATCTTCCTCAATGGGGTCCAGCACGACGCTAAGGCTTCGACCTATCAGAAGTGCGCTCCCACACCAACGCCCACCGCCACGGCCACGGCAACGGCGACCCCAACTGAAACGCCGGAGCCAGATGAGGTGATCTGCCATGTCCCGGACGGCAACAAGTATCATGGCACAACGCTTACCCTTCCGCATTCCGCAGCACGCTCTCATCTGGCACAGCATGATGATGATTACGAGGGTAATTGTCTCGGAGAGCCAACCCCGACGGCCACGCCGCTACCTACTGGAACGGCAACTCCGCTTCCGACGAGCACACCGACTCCGACCTTAACTCCCACACCGACCCCCGACCCATATACGACGGTGAGTGGAGAACTTCGTAACAAGTACGGTCGCTCGCTTGAAGCCGATGACCTCGATGAAATGTCGGGATGCGGTTTCTACGTCGTTGCCCGCCCGATGGAAGGAGGCAGCTCTATAACCACATCGCTTGAGGACCCCTACAGCTATTCGCTGCGCTTGCCGAAAGGGGGGAAGTTCACGATTAGTTTCAACAGCGACTGCGACTATGTCGTGAAATCTCGCCCGGTCCGCTATCAAATGCAGGTACCCGAGGCCCCATCCTCCGGGTATCACTTTGCAATTGCTCGAAAGTCGAACTCTCTAACGGCCGGATCGGGCTCAAGCGGTTCGCGCTCGGACGTCACCACCGGGAAGAGAAAGGTGGATCGTAAGCGCAAGGGACGCACCAAGAGCGCCCAAAGGAGCGAATGACATGAAGGCTAGGTTCACACCCAACATTCTCAAATTGCTCTCTCTCGCGTGTCTCTATGGCGGCACATCACCGGCGCTCCATGCTCAGGAAGCAACAGCTGAGATAAAGGTAGTACCCGAGGAATTCGTTTTTACCAACTTTGTGGCCAACCAGAAAATGGGAAGAATGTTCGGCGACATCGGGCATCTGCTTCCATCAGATGAGAGGATTGAAGCCGAAGACGGAACCTCTCACGTCACTCTCGTACGAGTTGGAGGCTCTGACGGAGACACTTCCGACGTCACTGTCAGTCTCACTCGATGGAACAACCTGTGTCAAAAAATTAAAGAATCTCGCCGTTCCTTTCTGAGGAATGACAATTCGGTCGAACGCGAACGGGCTGCCAGCCTTCTTAATAGCTACGTCCGTCGCTGTGCGCCGAACGGGGTTTTCTCGGCCTCAGCGATACCAAACGACTCAAGTTTCGGCAATTTGTGGGGGATGAATCAATCCAATGACATAGACATTGACGCACCGGAAGCCTGGGATCTCTTTACCGGAACCAAGCAAGTAGTAGTGGCCGTCATTGATACCGGAGTTCAGTACAATCACCCCGACCTCTCGGCCAACATGTGGGTTAACACTGGCGAGGTTGCCGGCAATGGAATCGACGATGACGGGAATGGCTATGTTGACGACATTCACGGCATCAATGCCATCAATGGTTCCGGAAATCCGATGGACGATAATAACCATGGAACCCATTGCGCGGGCACCATTGGCGGCAAAGGAAACAACAGTTCTGGCGTTGCGGGCGTCAATTGGGACGTAAGCATTATGGGAGTAAAATTCTTGGGCTCCAACGGCTCCGGCTCGCTCTATGATGCCGTCGAGGGCATCGATTACGTAACCAGCATGAAACAACGCGGCGTTAACGTAGTTGTTACCAGCAACTCGTGGGGATGTCCTGGTTGCAACTTTTCTCCACTATATGACGCCATTCAACGGTCAAAAGACGCAGGGATTCTCTTTGCCGCCGCCGCCGGGAACAGCTCTAACAACAACGATTCAAATCAGTTCTATCCCGCCGGCTATTCCAATGAAAACCTCATTGCCGTAGCCGCGGTTGACCAGAATGGATCACTTGCATCATTTTCTAACTACGGGGCTACCTCGGTTGACCTCGGCGCTCCCGGAGTATCTATTCTGAGTTCAATCACCGGCTCCAGTTATAGCTATTTTTCCGGTACCTCGATGGCGACACCCCATGTAGCAGGGGCATTGGCGCTTCTAGCTGGTTACGCCCCGCAGCTTTCCTGGCAGCAACTCAAGAACGCGTTGTTGCAATCGGTAGTTCCGCTCGCGTCGTTGAGCGCGAGAACCGCTACCGGCGGAATGCTCAATCTGCGCAATCTCCTCGGTCAAGCAACTCCGCCCACACCGGCGCCGACAGCCACGGCCGCTCCAACTTCAACACCGACCGTCACGCCAACCCCGACCAACACGCCCACACCGACGCGAACCCCTACACCGACCCCCACACCAGTGCCCGGCTACTACACGCTCACCGGATTTGTGTTAACAACTCAAGGAACACCTGTCGTCGGAGCCAAACTTGACGTTGTCGCGGATTCGGCTTCCGGGGCAGTGCGAACTGTCTATACAGGAGCCGATGGTTCATTTGCTGTCAGTAACATCTGGGGGCCGACCAACTACTCGGTACAAGGTTCCAAGCTTGGCTTCGGTATTAATCCTCACCGTGGGTATCTTACCTCCAACACCAGCATTAGTATTACCGCCATTCCAAGCCCGTTTGCGCTGTCAGTTCAGGTCATGAGGCGTGATAAGAGCGCATTGGCCGGGGTAGATATCTACTTAAGTTCGCCGACGCTTGGCATGCTGGGAACCGGAGTGACCGATGGGCAAGGGAAAGTTTTGTTCTCGGCGCCGGCAAACGTACAGTATGTCATTGAGGCGGCGCATCCGGACTATATTTTTAACGTATCCCAACTTTCCGGCGAGATCGCTGGAGATACCGATCGAGTTTTGGTTGCTATCCCGCGTTGATAGCTTACACATGAATATCGAGGTGACGCACCTGCGGCTCTGTGGTTTTCTCGCCGGGTTGATTGGGTGGATGGTTCTCGCCTTCGCCATGAGGGTCCGCCTGGTCCCGAAGCTGCCGTTCCTCCTTCTTGGATCCCTCGGGCTCCAGAGCCACCGCGTCTGACGACAAGATATTTTTACGTTTATTGTCTGTTCGCTCGACTTCGTCGCGCGAATAATAATGCGAGTTGGGGTGTCGAATCCTTTCTATGTACATGGCGCCCTCCGTGGCGATTTTTCAAGCCTATGACAGCTAGAGTGAGTATCGGCACATACGAATTTTCTCTAGAGGGAAATTATTTCTGGAAGGCAATTGTATCGCGCTCGCATCCTAAGCTTAAGGGCAGGGCAATTGTGCCGATACTATATTTAGCAACGGGTTAAGACTATTAGGTTTTTCGATGCCAAGAGATGATAAGAACACAGCCATTCATACAGCGTATGACGACCGGGAGCCTCATGATGCAAGCGCCCCCGAAAAGGGCCTCCTCAAGGCCGTCCTCCTCTCTGCCCTCTCTGACCTGAACCGTCCGGGGGAACTGGGGCGCCGGGCCAATGAATATCTCCTTTCAAATGACGAAAAGTACATTTTCTCCTTCCGCTCCATTTGCGAGCATCTTTCTATTGACCCGCGGCGGATACTGCGGGTGGCCGGGCTGCTCCAAGGCCAAGACGGCGCCTGCACTCTCAATAATGAAACATCGAGGATGCTTCGACGGATCGCAGACGGCTAGGATCTTGTCGAGAACAGCGTTGCCTGACAACTATGTACCGAGAACGCAAATAACCTCTGATTGATCAGTCAATCACTAAGAGGATACGTATTCGATTTAAGAATTTCATATTGGTGCAGCATTTGCATCGAAAGAATCTGTGAGCTAAAAGTTGAGTTAGTCGAGGTGTACATCGAAAAGGCTGTCGGTCGATAATTGCAATTGTTCGCTGCTTGCTGCTGGAGACCGAGGTAGCCTTGCATGGATCGAGAAGGTGTTCGATCTAGGTCCCCAGCAGCGACCATTCAACAAAAGGTGGTAAGGAGCGCCCTATGAGACAAACATGCAGCGATGCAGCCGCTCAAGAGCTTGGTCTGCATCATACTTATCGCCTGTCTTCCGACAGTACCCAGCCGTTGGTTTTCCTTATCCATGGGAGGGCAGGGAATACATCTGTTATGTGGACCTTTGCTCGCGCTATTCCGGAAAGTTTTTCTATTATATCCCCGCAGGCCCCGCTTCCTGATCCTCTTGGTGGATATAGCTGGTGGAATATTGAAGATCCCGATCCTCAAGGCGGAATTTTAAGTGCCCAGTCTCGTTTGCACGACTTCATGCGGAAAGCCGCCCACTACTATCAAATTTCTCCTCGCGCTACTATTGGGATAGGATTTTCCCAGGGCGCTGGTGTTCTCGCAGCCCTTACTATTCAGCAACGAGAACTTTCGGGCCTGGCGCTCTTAGCTGGCTTTGTTGTTCGCAATACTCATACAGGCGAAACTCCACCCGCAACTTCTCTTCCACCCATCTTCATTGCTCACGGAACCCAGGACGAGGTTATCCCGGTGGAGAAAGCACGAGCCGGCAAGGAGTATCTAGAGTCGCTCGGCGCCTCAGTCCTTATGGTAGAGGATCCTGTCGGCCACAAGGTCGGCACCGCAGGCATGCGCGCCCTGAGAAAGTGGTTGCAGCAATTTGTCTCATCTCACTAGCCCCGTTCTATTGCTGGGAAATGGCTCTCGCCACCTAAGCGTTCACTCCAAGCGGCGCTAATACCTCTAATATATACAGGCAGTTATTCTCGCTTGGGCCTCCCAAGAAGAATCGTCCCAAGTCCGATAGATTCGTGAGAATTTTCAAATTTTGTCTCATCTAACCTTCAAATGACTATCGGACTACCAAGTATGGCGACACTGAGACGGGCGACCTTCCTTGTTTTCTTATTCAATCTCCTTCCTGGTATTTGCACTAGTCAAGTACCGCTGCTCCAGGATAACGGGGCTTTAGTGGTTCGTGCTTCGTCATCAGCCGCGAGTCTTGGCGCATCATCACCGGGTCCCTTGGGGCAAGGATCAAGCAGCCCTCAAGTTAATACGGTAGCCGACCCTGATGCGTACTGGGATTGCATTTTCGAGCACTTTCCCTTAGAGGAGGCCCTCGCCAGGTATTTGCGCTGGCTGCTTGGGGGAGGAACAGCCAGTGCTCCCGTGGGAGGCTCAGCGCAGTTCTCATCCTCGACTCTCATTCTTCCCCCAACCATCCCCGCCCATGCGAACGGCTTGAATGCCATTTCCTACGACTATGATCCGGAAGACCTTCCCCGTGTTTTGGATGAAATATCTTCCGTAAAGAGCCTTGAGCCCAACAGGCCATTTATTCTCGTAGCCGCGAATTCAAGCTCATCTCAGCAACTATTCACCTGCACCATGCTGGAGGTGATTCTCCCCGTCATTCCCGACCTTCGCGTGATCCGCTTTAGTTACTCAGACGACGCACCGGCAGACAAGAACTATATAGGGAGCGAGTCCGATTGCAAGAACGCGCTCACGGCTCGCTATCCAAACTTCACGTTCACCACAGTGGCCGGCAACGGGTCCGGCCACGACTTTGGTGAGAGTTCAAGTTCGGCCGCTCCTCAGGAGGCTGGCGATGGTCAGGCCCTTGCGATTCCATCCGGCGGTAGCGTTCCCCTCCCAGGGGAAAGCGGGGATCCGTGCGGATATCTTATCGGCGGAGGCGGGGGCTCGCAGAGTGGGGGAACAAGCTCAGGTGGAAACTCCTCACCCTCCTCGCAGTCAACAAGCTCTTCAAATAGCGCTCAAAACAGCGTCTCCTCGATCGGTGGAGCAAGTTCTCAAGGTGGCAATGGCAATTCCAGTAGCGGCGCAATTTCATCATCGGGCGGCCCTAGTTCTAGCAGCGGGACCACGAGCTCAAGTGGTTCACAAGGCGGAAGCTCGCAAGCGAGCAGCACGTCCAGCGTCGTAAGCACCAGCCGGAGCACCCAGAGTTCAGCCCAAAGTTCATCGACGGTCTCAAGTGTGCCTACTTCTTCAGCTTCAAGCCAATTCAGCTCTTCAAGCGCAGGAGTTGCTAGTTCCGCGGGAACTAGCAGCGGAGGCGCTGCTAGCGGGGCAGCCTCAAGTGGCGGATCAAGCACCGCGGGAAGCTCAAGCAGCGCCATCTCCAGCGTGGGCACCTCCAGTTCTTTTGCCACCTCTAGCTCGCAGACGAACAGCTCCTTATCTAAGCCAGGTTCCACCTCATCCGCGAGTCAAAGTTCCTCGGCAACGAGCGCTTCAAAGAGCAAGTCTTCCACCGCAAGTAGTGTATCAAGTTCCAGCATGCAATCGTCTTCATCGTCTGAGGTCGGAGGGTTTGGATCCGAGGGCTCCCAAAAATGCGCTATTGGAAAGGTATATGAGAGGCCTTCGCTATGGGGAGGGAGCAATTTTCTACGCTACCAGTGCGGCGACTCGCCCGTGGGCGAGGACGAAATTCTATATGGGGCGGGGGAAATTTCAGGATGCCACTGCATTAATACTCAGCTACTTAGCCTTGACTCATGCTCAACTGAAAGCCTGGACAACGAACATGCCAACATTGACGGTCAGAACGTTAGCTGCGTCAAGAGAATCAACGTAGCCGCAAATATCGCAACGTGTGCCACCTGCGGACCGGAAGTCGCCCGTGGTACGTCGTATAATGGCGAGTGCTCGCTTCAGCGCGGCGATGATGCAGGCAAGGTTCCCTTCTTGGACCTCGGGGCAGTTCGAAATCCACTTCCCCTCGAGCAGTCGCCCTTTGACTACTTGTACTCCTCAAGCGGTTCCTGCATTTTTGACTCTGGGAAGAATGCTTTTGTACCAGCGCTACTTCAAAATGATGCGCAGTGCGGAAAGTCCCTTCGTTATTCCCCGCCGTGTTGCCCGGATTTCGACGCTGATGGCCGCCGCCGTGCCCTGGGGGCCTGGGATGGAACAAATCGTTGCGGCGACGATTGCGACGATGATGATTCCTTGGATGCAGAAGAGTCTCCTTCCTGCGAAATTGCGCCATTGACGGGACGCGCTACTCTCATGTCACCCGCCCTGTTCGGGTCTGGGAGCTACTATGAAAACGGATTACGCTTGCACCTATCCGCTGGAGCCTTGAGCTGGAAGAATTTGGAGCGTACGGCCGGGACGTCTGGAGCGTCAACAGACTATGTGCCTCTCGGCCTCAATTATCTGCGAGGTCGGGAGGCAAACAAACCCGTCCTTGTCGGCGGGGTTAATCTTTTGACCGGTAACCGTGAAGGGGTTCAGCTCGACCTTCCCGCCGCGGTACAAATCGAAGAGGATCCTGACCGGTCCCCGGAGTTCTCCCTAGCTCAGTTTAACAGTATCGCAGGCAACTTTGCACTTCGATCGGTAACTTACGATGTTCGTGACGAGCCGTTTTCGGTAGAGGTCCCGTTGGTGTATCCACACTATAACTTTGCTGAGGTACAGAGGTCGGCCGAGGATGCGAATGCAAGCCTTTATGATGGCCTAGTCGACTGGCCTTTCCATCAGGCAGTAATTATGACGGGAGCCCGCACGCGCATTCTTGACCCACTCAAAATGTCCGATGACCCCCCTCATACCAATCAGCATGGATATCATTTCCTTGCCGGCTATGGGCAAGGGGACGACCTTTGGATGCTCATGTACCAGTCCGCCGAGGGAACGATTTATGCCGAGAATAACGGAATTAGCTACGATCTGCGTTTCTATCCCGGTATTTTCGAAGATCAGCCAGCCCCGGTGAATGGAAGCTATAGTCGAGTTGAGTGCTCCCATGCCGAATACACTCGCCGCGCTCGCGTCAGCTCGCCCTCTGGTTCGCCATGGTACCAGGAGGATAACAAGGAAGATGCGGAGTTAAACGATTCCTGCGCCTGTTACCTTGGGGCCACCTCCGGAGAGAAGCCGGAAGGAGTTACCAAGTTCTTTGGATCCTTTTTTGGAGTTCGCACCGCGTCGCCCGACTATTTGTGTCTGGATAAAAACCATTTCGCAGCCGATTCTCCCTCCGAGAGTCTAAAGCTCAGACGTAAGCCCGGCTATTACTTGCCTGAACGCGCGAGAGACCAGAGCGGCATGTGGAGCGCGCTCTTTGATTGGGAGAACGGTCGAAGCGCCTCCAGTCCGAAACTACAAAGCGTCCGCTTCTTCCGTGCGAACCAACAAGTGGGACAGATTACATTTCATTACAGCCCCGGCCCGGCGATTCTTTTGAAAAGCGCAGTGGCCGATTGGGACCCAGGCAAAAGTCTCTATATTGACGATTATTCCGATTTTGCCTATCGCAAAGGACGCTCCTTTGTGATTAGTAGGGCTCATGCCGGGGCCAATGAACTGCGATTCTCGTACCAGTCTGCCGGACCGTGGCAGCATGTAGTCGGCGCTATTCAAAACGGATATCGAGAGGAGCTGGCGCGATACGAACTCGCGAGCTATTCGCCGAACCATGCCGACCAGGAATTTTATTATTACCGTAAGATATTTACCCCGGAACGAACCCAGCCCATTGAGATCGACTACCCGCATATCACCAGCGGAACGCCGGCAGACTTCGATGACGTCTCGGTAACGTATCCCGATCGTCCAGACGAGTACTTTGACCTCGACGGATACGGGGTTCGAGCCTGGCGTCCTGCTTTATGCGACCAATGGATGTTTGACCTAAAGGAGCGAACCCGCATAGGAGCGGACCAACTCATCACCAAACTTGGCTACCGGAATTTCTGCGACTCACCCGAGGTGACCGTTGATTATATCCGCAACCAAGATAGTGGTGAGATCGAGCAAATTAAGGAAGCGGCCGATGGCCAGGTTAGGACTTATACTCCAAGCGATTATACGCTTGTGAGTTTTCCAAATGGCGTGCGTGAGCGTGTTGCTCAAAAGCTGACCCTTCCCGGCAACAAAGTTTTCACGAACGAAGTCCACCCGGCAGGCGAACATGCCGGCAAGCCAAGGAAAGTGACGGTTCCCGGGATCTCCCAGCCGATTACCTTTGACTGGGAAAGCGCCGCAGTCACGATAACGGATTTCGATGGAAGCAAAGATAAGGTCATGTTCGATAGCAATCGGCATGCCCAGCAGATTATTCATAACCTTGGTAGCGCCGATGAGACCACCCGCTCAATGAGCTACGACGGCGCGTATCTTACGAGCGCCATCGACGAGCGCGGTAATGCCTTTACTATTACCGCGCGGCGAGCCCAGGATGGCGCTCCAATCGCTCTTCGCTACACCGAAAATGTGGGATCCAATAAGGTTCAGGAGTGTCAGATAGGCTATGCCCCTCGCTTCGCAGAACAGGTTCAAAGCGTAACTTGTAACTCCTCAATTGGCGGCCAAGGTGGAACAGCCTCAAGTAGTCTTACTCTAGACATTGGCCCCGGGGGCCGCATCAAAGGGTCGACTTTCGATACCAATAGCACCGACCCAATGATTATTGACACGAGCTTTGACCCGGTTAGCGGACGTGTAAGCGCTATCTGTCAAGGACCTTGCCAAAACGCGTCCGAGAAACTAGTACCTCAGTACGACGCTTCGCCCACCAAGCTTTCCACGGGGCAAACCCTTCACACCCCCGATGGACAACTGGTAACAACCTGGTCGAACCCCCTCCTCAGGGATTCGGCTGTTACTACTCATGATGTCGCCGCGAACAC
>CAZPBV010000083.1:8428-10966 GCA_964584675.1 uncultured Bdellovibrionales bacterium | reverse complement strand
GTCATTGAAAACCTGCTTGCCAAAGTTGACGTGCTCATTATCGGCGGAGCCATGGCGTATACATTTTACCGGGCCAAAGGTATCCCAACCGGTGCTTCATTGGTTGAAGAGGATAAAATTGGGCTTGCGTCGGAGTTGCTGAGCAAGGCGCAACAGGCGGGAGTGAAGCTTTTGCTGCCGGTGGATCATGTCGTTGCTGACGCATTTTCAGCGACTGCTGCTACCAGGGTCGTTTCTGAGCGTGACATCCCGGCGGGATGGATGGCCCTCGATATCGGTCCTGAGAGCGCAGAGATTTTTTGTCAAGAAATTGCTCGCGCTAAGACGGTGGTGTGGAACGGTCCGATGGGTTGTTTTGAGATGGCGCCATTTGCGTCCGGCACTATGGCTTTGGCACGCGCGCTGAGCGCTGCCGATTGTCTCAGTATCGTGGGAGGCGGTGACAGTGTCAGCGCTATCAATAAGAGTGGGTGTGCTGACCGCATTTCCCATGTCAGCACCGGAGGGGGGGCGAGCCTAGAATTTTTGGAAGGTAAGACTCTTCCTGGGGTGGCGGCGCTCAGCAATAAGTAGAACACATCCGGAAATGCCTTCCTTGGCATTTCCGGAGGCTCCAAGCTCCGGCCCATTCGAACCGGAATGGGCCTCCGCGTCGCCCAAAACCTACGGTTTTGCCGCGCCATCCTTGGCGCGGGCTAGAGCGCATCCGGATATTTCCGGATGCGCTCTAGCTGATCGGTCTACGGGCGTTTTATCGAAAACTTGTCGGCGCGGATAACTTCGGCTTCAGTCAGGTAAGCAATGACCGCGTAAGAAGGAAAATACTCGCTGTTAAGAAGATGCAGCACCTTGTCGGCAAGCTCAGGGCTCAGCAAGGACTCTATTTTAATATTAGCGCCTTCCCACTCGCTGGCGCGCACATGGCCGCGTAAGTCGCCCTTGACTGTAGAAATGGAATACCCAATAACTCCTAACTTTTCCAAGTCCTCAACAAGCCGGCTTTCAAGTAGCGCTTCTGAGACAATAGTCAGGAGTTTCATGGGGGAAGTGTTCTGCATATTTCCTCTAGAAAAAAAGGGCTGCCAGCGCATGGTACAAGGGAATACCGAAACTCAAATTAAAGGGGAATGTAATGCCAAGAGCGGCGGTAATGTACACAGATGGATTTGCGCCCGGCAGAGCAATTCGAACAGCTGCCGGTGCCGCGATGTAAGAAGCGCTGGCCGCCATGGTTGCAAGAACTGCTGTACCGCCGAGTGACAATCCGGCCGCTGCTCCTGCTGCGGCCCCAAGCACAGCATTCACGAGGGGCACTCCGAGCGAAAATAAGATCAGTGGAATGCCAACGCTCTTAAGTTCTCGCAAGCGAGATGCACACACAATTCCTAGCTCTAGCATGAAAATAACAAGCATTCCCTTGAAAAGATCAACAAACAATGGTTTGACAGCAGCCATACCCTCTTTCCCGGCCAAGGTTCCGATAGCAAGTCCACCGACAAGAAGGACAAAGCTCTTCCCGGTCACCACTTCGTGCAGAGCGCCGCGCATGGGATGAGAGGAAACTGAAGACCCCATTCGACTAAGGAGTAAACCGACAACAATTGCCGGCACCTCCAATACTACGACGAGTGCTGGAAGCAGCATGTCCGGTGGGGTGCCCATACGTTCGGCAAAAGCCTGGGCGGCGATAAAAGTAACCGCTGAGACGGATCCATAATGAGCGGCGAGAGCCGCGGCATCTTCGATAGAAAAGTGTGCCAAGAATCGGGCAACAACAAAGGACAGTATCGGCGTAACCACCCCAAGTCCGAGGGTCATGCAAGCCGGCAGGACGATCTTGGACAAGCCAAATTCCTGAATTGCCATACCGCCCTT
The DNA here is from genome assembly GCA_964584675.1 of uncultured Bdellovibrionales bacterium. Classification (GTDB taxonomy): domain Bacteria; phylum Bdellovibrionota_C; class UBA2361; order UBA2361; family JBGSMV01; genus CAZPBV01. The sequence goes on along the minus strand of CAZPBV010000083.1, from coordinate 9,091 downwards.
CATGCCGATAGCAAGCAGCAGGTATAGAGACAGAAAGCTATAAATGGAATCAGGAATCCTCAGATCGCTGCGGACAATGCGAGCCACAATCCCCAACACAAAAGCCAGAAAAATAGGAGAAAGAATGTTAGTAAAAAACAGTTCACGCACCGGTGCTAGTGCTTACCGCAGGACTCGCACCAAGTCTAGTCCACCAAGTCTAGTCCACCAAGTCTAGTCTCAGAGACTTTGCGGAGAGACTTTGCGGAGAGACCTTGCGGAAAAAGGGCGTTAAAGTTGCTTTTGAAGTCGGTCAATTTTTCAATGCAAACAGGGAATTAGCTATTTGGGGCGGTAATGTTTCCGCGGCGTTTGGCCCGCAAAGAGCACGTTTAAGGTAGACTCTAAGTATGCTTTTGAGCCTACCTTTAACGAGACGTGCCGAGTGACTATATGGGGTCGGGGTCTTAAATCAGACAAAGGGCGTGGCTACTTGAATTCTGCTTCGTCCTGTTCGAAATACTCAAAGTTCTCAATTCGCTGAAGGCAGTTTCCGCAAAGTTTGTTTTTGCGATCGATAGTTTCAAGAAAGTATTCACACGACACTTGACGAAAGGCGCCGCCGGAATTAACGGAAAATTCACTGCGACAGGGTTTGCAGCGTGTCCCCGTGTGTAGTGCATA
>CAZPBV010000083.1:6235-8418 GCA_964584675.1 uncultured Bdellovibrionales bacterium | reverse complement strand
GTACTTGAATGTTTGCTGCGAGCAATCTTGATCGCAGTACTCGGCGCTGAGATTGCGACAATGCTCAATGTAGCCACTCGACTCGCGTGGTTCATTGTTCTGGCATCCCGCTAAGACCGCGCTGAAGAGAAAAACTATTTCGCGGAATACAACACTCTCCTCTTGAAATAGAATTCGTAGTTTGAACAGCATAATCATGAACGAGTTAATCAGGCATTTGATGTAATCATATAACGATATCTACTATTCATCTACCTAACCCTGCAGCGGTTGTACGAACCAGGCAAAATTATTGGGGACGAGAGTTAGATAGTAGTAGAACAATATATTCAACTTTCATTCTTCCCATTGCTTGTTTGTGCACACTTTGAGAAGGTTTGATCATCGATGTCTATACTGGCCGCTAGTAGGCATATGACGGATCAAGAATGAGGTATGGCTCCGAGAGAGCGCTGTCCGAAGAGGAATGAAGTCTGACCGACTTTACCTACTTGTGCGGTTTGTCTAGTGTCACTGAAACCATGATGTGCTGGTAAAAACTTTTTTGGGAGGAAACCCGTTTAGCTATGAGCAACGTTTTTAATCGTTTTATTTTTGGCGTCTCGTTGGCAACCCTGAGCATTGCGGGGGGGAGCGTACGAGCGGATTCTTTTGACGAGATGATTTCTCCCGTCACAAATCCGTATAATTTTGAAGACCCTCGTTCTATGACCGAACTGCGGCCGGTGTACATCTTTCACAAACTCGATAACGAGTTCATTACTCAGGGCGGCGATGTTCGAATATGGGCATTGCAAGCGCGTTTTGCATTAGATGATCGTTTTTCAATCATTGCGACCAAAGACGGCTTCATCGATTTCAATCCGGATGCCGTGCTGAGTGATGATGAGGGAGCGGCAGATATCGCGGCAGGTCTTAAGTATGCCTTTTATAAAGATGATGCAGCCAAGCAGATTGGAACCTTCGGTTTCCGCTATGAGATTCCAATTGGCAACGAGGATGTGCTTCAGGGTCAAGGCGACGGGATGTTTAATCCATTTGTCAGCGGAGCTATGAAACTTGGACCCGTAAATGTGATGGCGGCGACAGGCTTTCGCTTTCGTGTTGATGACAGCGATAGCTCGTTTTACGACTTCGATCTGCACGTCGACACCCCGGTTACGGAGTGGTTCTATCCATTGCTCGAACTCAATGTTGTTAATGTAATTCAGGCAGGTGATAGGTTGCCTATTGCAGATGAAGGGCAAGACGCCTTTAACTTCGGTGCTTCCGAGTCTGATGGTAAGACCATGGTAACCGGTGGTGTTGGCGCTCGGGTACGGCTATGCAATAAGGTTGATTGGGGTGTTGCTTATCAGTTCCCGCTGGCTACTGGCGAGGGCACCCATGTGACTGACTGGCGTATCACGACCGACATGATCTTTCACTTTGGGTACTTGTTGTAATAACGTAGGTTACCGTTCGCGGAATCCCGCGAACGGTAACTCAATAGTTTGTTGTAGGATACTATTTTTCATGATCCACGAGGTAAGCGGCGACATTCTTCTTAGTGATGCTGTAGCGATTGCTCACGGCGTAGCTCCTAATGATAACTTTGCGCAAGGGCTGGCTCTTAGCCTGAGAGAGCAGTGGCCGGCGCTCTACAAAGATTTTCGCCATTACTGTCAGTCAAGTCATCCGAAAAGCGGTGAATTGTGGGCTTGGCCGGCTCCCAACGGAAAGAGGATTATTAGTCTCTTTACTCAAGACGCCGCCTACAGTCATCACGGCGCTAAACCGGGGAAGGCCGGTACCGATCATGTCAATCATGCCTTGAGAGCTTTAAAGCTCTATATTGAGAAAGAGAAAATAGAAAGTGTAGCTCTCCCGCGACTTGCTACGGGGGTTGGTGGTCTGTCATGGCAAGAGGTTCATCCACTCATTGTTAAACATCTGGCGGATCTCCCAGGGTTGGTTATTTTGTATACCACCTTTCATAAGGGTGAGAAGGCTGCGGAGCCAATGTAGGCAAGGTAATTGCTTATATTTTTCTATAAATTGCTTTGAGAAACTTCTGTCGATAGGGCGGCGGTATACCCGAGGCCGATTGCAAGTTCTTGTTCGATTTTGTACAACAGCAGCCCGGAAATTGTAGTTATTGGGTAGAAGAATTGTTCTTTAGTCTTTCGTGGCGAGGTCAAATC
>CAZPBV010000083.1:0-6225 GCA_964584675.1 uncultured Bdellovibrionales bacterium | reverse complement strand
TTCCGGTTTTCGCCTGTTGTTAGGCCGACCGGCAACTTTCCGCGCCTTACCATGAGGAGTCGCGACATGAGCGGATCAGACTATGGCTCGGGACGGATTGGGGCGCTGATTCTATGGTTGGTCAGGAACCCTATTCTTGCGTTGGGTGTCGGGTTTGTATTGTTCGTATTTGTGCGTTTTGTGTTTCGACTGTGGGCCATCAGCGCGATGACCTGACGCCTGTTTTCCCCCGGGCACGAGTGTTGAGAATTGTTTGATGCGAAGTGCAGGGAGTAAGGTTGAGTCATGGTCGAAAGGATGACCTCCTCGCTCCTCTATTATTATGTTGATGTGCTGTGTTCTTATATGCCCTTGCTGATATTCATCCTTTTTTTTGGGGGGGGTGCGCGGCAGCTTCAAGCCCAAAACAGTCCAGTTGAGCGAGTGGCTTTTACTGCTTGTCTTAACCAGGATTTGCCACAGGGTACAGCTTGGGCTTCAATCGAGCGCTTCAACCCCGATCTCGTCGTGCTTTTAGGCGATAATGTATATGCCGCTACCGACGATATGGCCGTTCTTGCGGGTCAGTACGCCAAGCTTGCTGCCCAGCCAGGATTTCGTGCGTTGCGGGCTCGTTCCCATGTCCTTGCTACCTGGGATGATAACGACTATGGCATGAGAGACGGGGGTCGAGGTTATTCGCGCAAGGAGAAATCGCGTCTAATCTTTCTTAAGTTTTTTGATATTCCCCTGCCGCGCGCGGTGTGGGCTAGGCCGGGTATCTACGACTCCTATTGGCTCGGCCCCGGGGAGAAATCAGTTCATCTGATCCTGCTGGATACTCGAACTTTTCGCAGTGAACTAGTGAAGGGGGAGAAACCAATGGAAGGTCGCGGGCCATATGTACCTAATGACGATCCTCGGGCAACGGTTCTGGGTGAAGCACAGTGGGAATGGCTGAAACAAGAATTGACGAGGCCGTCATCTGTTGCTGTCGTTGCTTCTAGTATTCAGGTCCTTTCCGATCGGCATGGCTATGAGGGCTGGGGGAATTTTCCCGGTGAACGGGCGCGACTCTTGGGCCTGCTTCGGCAAAGCGGGGCCAAGCAGACCCTTGTGGTGAGTGGAGACAGGCACCATGGCGAGGTTTCTGAATTGAATGAGCCAAATTTGCCATCAATCGCTGAGCTAACTGTGGGCTCTCTCAATATGGCACGCGCGCCGGGTGAGGAATTTAATCCTTACCGCTGGGGAAAGAGAATTCTCGACAGCCAGTTTGGAGCCCTCACTATTACCTGGGGGCCGCAGCGAGATCGCCTTGAGGTCGGTATTATAGACTCGACCGGGGAACCGCGATTGACACGATCTGTGCGATAAGGGAGGGCTCGCATCTGCTATATTTTCCTAGAAGCACCAATTCAATAACGACGGATTAGGTTAGGTAACCCTATGGTCCAGGCATGCCATAACCTCGAGTAGCAAGGGCGTTGAAAATTAGGCCCTCGTGATTTGTGGTCACGGTTTTTTAGTTAATATCTTGGACATATTGGTTTTTTTGATAAGACTGGTTTATGTAAGGGGCCACCTGGTAGAACCATGCTGAACGCAGGAGACGACACAATGGAATCAGGCAGCGTTGCCCTACAAATTACCTGCATGTGCTTAGGCTCGGAAGGGTTTTCCGGACCGACCGTACATCGCTTCAATAAAAACAGGATTACTTTGGGTAGTTCCGAGAAGAACGATCTTATTTTGGATAACCCCGATGTGGCGCCACGCCACGCCATGTTTCGGTTGGTAAATGGGGCTCGAGGCGCTTCGCCCAAGCTCATGCTTACGGACCTTGGGAGTCCTCAGGGAACAGTGGTGAAGGATATTCGCATCGCTCCCAATCAGGAGATAGCGGTCGAACTTAACGATCGTATCCTGGTGGGAAACTATCTTATACGTCCTAACGTGTTGTTCGATCCACTCGATACGATTAAGAATCAGGATTCTTTCAACCAGGTCCGCAATGGGGGTCGGGCCGAACTGCCGTCAAATGGCAAGAAGGACATGCAGTCACTCTCTCCTCTGGTAGATAGAATGTTCGAAGCTAGCCCGGTCACCCCTTCTTCAGCGCTTTCCGGGGAAAAGATTTCTGGGAAGAACGCCAGTAACGATGTGCTGGCCGACGGCCAGAATGGAATTATACGAGCGCGCATTGACAACTCGGGAATTGAGAATCTCGATTTTGAGGCTGAAAAGCTTTTTGGAATAGAGGGCAGTGTGATCCACAAAGGTAAACCATTATCGGGCGTGAAGGTGGAGGCGCTTGGCATCGGTGTGACCATAAGCGATAGCGAAGGTAATTTTTCTTTCGGCGACCTGCCAGAGGGCACCAGTTATACGCTCGTGCTCAGCAAACCGGGTTACTTTTTCCGAACTAAGCACGAGGCGGTAGGGGTCATTGAAGAACCGGTTCTGATTGAATTTTCTGCAGTACAGTTATTTACGGTGCGGGGTCGTGTTCTCCATCGCGGCAAGCCTCTTGCTGGTGTTGAGATTGATGGTGGTGCTTTTGGCAGAACCATAACGGCGGGCGATGGTTCCTATGCCTTTCATAATGTTCCTGAGGACTCTGAGGTCACCGTGCAGGCATCGAAGCCCGGATTTGCTTTACGGCCGAAATTGAAGAAGGCGGCCTAAATTCCCTGTTCAAATCTGTCCTGAGTCGTTACCTTGTACCTTCGAGGGGAGGACGGATTGGATCAAGAACGGCCGTGGGCGCTATCTATATTTTGGCTTGGCGCTTCGCTCGGTCTTTTTTCACTTCTTGCGGGTTCCCTCGTGTTTTCGGTGCATGGAAGTAGTTTAGGTGTTCAATCTTCCTTGCTGGTAACGAGCTCGATTGTATTGTGTGCGGTTGGTGCCTGGAAGGGGAAGGTTGGTAGGATTCGAGAATCACCGCCATGTTGGTATGCAGTTGCCATCGGGGCCGTTGTTTTGGTAGTAAGTGATTTTTTGTGGCGCAGGACAAACTGTTATCAACTGGAATCGTTTGCCTTATCCTTGGCGGCTGTAGCACCCGTGGCCATTGCACTGGTGCGATGGCCACGCCTGCTAACTTTAGTTGCACTCGTCATGAGTATCTATGCCTTAGTTCAGTTTTTATCCCTGAGCGCCGGGCGAATGTTGTTTTCCGATGATCACCCTTCGTTTATATACCGACTTATTCAGCTCCGGCACAGCTTTCCGGTGATACCCATCTATAATCCTTACTGGAATGCAGGAGTGGAGGCCCGCGAGTTTTTTCCCTCCGGGGTTCTTAGCTTTTTCTTTTTGTGGCTTCCACTGTGGTACTCATTGGATGTCTCAACTACTTATACGACCCTTTTTGCTCTGACCATTTTTGCAGTGCTGCCGCTCTCAGTGTGGGGAGCCTCGCGGTGGTCTGGTGTTTCACCGCGCGGATGCGTATGCGCTGCCTGCCTGTCCTTACTCACCAGTTTGTTGTGGTATAGGTGGGCTCTAAAATATGGCACGGTTGGCTTTGTAACGATGTGCATATTTTATCCGCTTGCTCTTTCTTCTGGATTGCGGGTAGCGGTAGGATCAGCGGGAGACACTCGGCGGTATGCGGTGCTCGCGCTGTTGGCGGTGAGCATGACTCTTTTTTGGCCGCTTGGTGGTTTGGCCCTAGCTCCTTTATTGCTAGTTTTTATATGGCAATTGCCCCAAGTGCTTCGCCGGTGCGCGGGCATACTCTTTGTTTGTGGCGCTCTTGCCATTCACCTTCCATGGATGTGGCTCTTTGCCGAGGCTTCAAACGTATTTCAGCTTATCATTGCGGGGGCACATCCTGGCGGCGAGCTGGCATTGAAAAAAGTCACTTCGGTACATACAGATGGATTTTCTTGGTCGCATGCTCTCAAACAGTTACGTGTTGATGCCGCGTCAATTCATCCCCTGATTATTCTTTTTTGTTTGCCGGGTCTGTGGAGTATGAAGGAAAAGCTTATGCGGAGGATGTATGGAGTGAGCGCTTTGTGGCTTCTCCTGCTGGGAGCTGGAATGAGTACGCTTCACCCGACCTTGGAGCTTGATCGTTTCTTGACGCTTTTAGGAATTTTGCTGTGCATTCCTTGCGGTGCTGGTATGGCCGAAGTTCTGGATTGGGCTTCAACTGGTTGGGAAAAGCTTAGCCCCGCCCAGAATGGGCCACCCGCTGCTTGCGCGAGGAGTGCCACCCCATTTTGGGGTTGCGCTTGTAGTAGGCTCCAAGGGCTGTCGCGTGTCATGGTGGCAAGCGGTCTCCTTTCCTTACTGCTTATGAACCCCTTCGCCTTGCGACGTATTATCACTGGAAAGTCGGTGGAGCAGTATACATTTGCTGATAACAATGTATCGGCGATATCAAACGCAATTAGTTATTATGGTGGACCGGGACGCACCATGTTTGCCGGATTTATTCTTCACGAGCTGAGCGGGGGGCACGTGGCTCCGCTAGCCGCTTGGACCGGCCACCCACTTCTGGCATCCCGCTATCAACATGATCGCTGGACCTATGTCGATGTAATTCCCGAGGAGTTTAGGAAGGGTGGTAGGAAGAGCGTGTACGAATTTCTTGATTTGCACAATATCTCGGCGGTTGTTACCCATGACCGCTTTTGGCGCAAGTGGGTTGAAGCAGATCGGAATTCATTCCGCCGTGTTTGGAGTGGACCGCCTTTCCACCTGTACCAGCGCCAGAATTTTTCTTCATCGTACTTTCTGAGCGGCGATGGCTCCATTGTTAGTCAGGAGCCGGATAGAGTGAAATTGGTCCTAGAAACTCCGCAAGCAATTCTTAAATTTAACTTTGTCCCACATTTGCAAGTAGTAGGTTGCCGGGTTGCGCCGGCTCAAGTATCTCCAAGTCTGCGATTCATCTCCCTCTCCGACTGTCCAGTTGGCGAAGAGATTAGCATACAGATGGCGCCTCCCATTGACAGGTTGTTGAGCTCGGTAGTCCGTAGTAGGGTGGACTATGAGTAGGGTTGAAGCTGTGGAGCGAAGGTATCTTATTACGGGGGCCGCGGGATTTGTGGGCGGAACTCTTGTGCGTCATTTGCTGAAGCGAGTTGCTTCGGGCACCCCGATGAAGCTGCGAGCCTTGGTGCGTAAGCGCGAGCAAGTAGCCCCTTTTCAGGCATTGGGAGTTGAAGTAGTTCTAGGCGATCTGACCGACCCAGAAAGTTTGCGTGAAGCTGTTCGCGGGGTCGATGGGGTCTATCACATTGCTGCGGAGTTTCGCCGTGCCGGAATTAGTGATGCCGATTATGTTGCTACCAATGTTGGAGGCACACGAAACCTCTTGCGAGCCTGTGTGGAAAACGGGGTTACTCGTTTTATCCATTGTTCCACCGTAGGCGTTCTCGGGCATATTGAGCACCCACCGGCAGATGAGCAAGCTCCTTATAATCCAGGCGATATCTACCAGCGTAGCAAGGTAGCTGGTGAGAGTGTAGTGCGGGAGTTTTTTGATTCAGGAAGACTGAAAGGGGTCATTATTCGTCCCGGGATGATATGGGGGCCCGGAGATACCCGAACGCGAAAGCTTTTTTCCAGTATTGCGTCGGGCCGCTTTTTTTTCGTCGGTCCGGGAAATGCCCTGGTTCATTTTATCGATGTCCGTGACTTAGCCGTCGCGTTTGAGCTGGCGATGAACGCCCATGATGTTACCAACGAGACTTTTATTGTTGCAGGACGTGAAAGTTTGCCGCTGAAAGATCTTGTTGCCTTAATTTCGAGGGAATGTGGTGCGAAAGAGCCGCGCCTGCATGTGCCCTTGACGCCGGTGTGGTGGCTGGGAGCGGCCTGTGAACTCCTGTGCCGGCCCTTGGGAATTGAGCCGCCAATTTTTAGGCGTCGAGTGGATTTTTTTACTAAGAATCGAAGTTTCAACACAGCTAAGTCTCATGCCATTCTTGGGTTTGCGCCGTCCCAGAACTTAGAACAGGAGGTTGCCGATATCGTGGCTTGGTATCATGCCTATGGCTGGATTCCATCGAATCATGGGATCGTTTCTCATAGTGGCGCTCCTTCGGTCATGGTGAGGGATATCCACGGCAAGATTCGTGAATGGAGCGGCGCGGCAGAGAAATTTTATGGGTTTGATTCTCAACATGCCACGGGGGCAGTTTCTCATCAACTTCTGAGGACTATCTTTCAGCAGCCTATTGAGCTCATTAACGAGCACATGTTGAAAAAAAAGCGTTGGGAAGG
>CAZPBV010000082.1:7036-11004 GCA_964584675.1 uncultured Bdellovibrionales bacterium | reverse complement strand
TCTTTGTTGCGTTTTTTTGGAACGGCAGACTGGAGGGGGTCCGCTGTTTTGTTCGTGTGCTGTGTTGGGGGGAGCCCGTTGTTTTGGGCCTCCGCTGTGCGAAAGAAAGCACTGTGTTCAGCCCACCGGCGCAGAGAGAATGCGTAGTTCGCGTTTGCCTTTCTAAAGAGATCCACTTCTTTCTTGTGGGGCTTCATCACCTTCTTTGCATCATTGGCTCCAAATCCAATGATAAGGAGGTCTGGGTGATATTGAGGAACAAAATGCTCCGCAATAAGTCGACCGTATTCCGATGAGTCGCCCGGAATTGAAAAGTTTGCCACTTCGATGCGAGCACCGAGATGCTGCAAGTGATCGGGCAATAAAGATGAGAACGTTTCATCTTGATTTACTCCCCAGCCAAAGGAGCTGGAATCGCCAAAAACCAAAATACGAAAGGTATTACCAGACTTTTCAGGTGCCACGTCCGGTCCTCGAAACCCAAGAGCGTTGGAGCGAATCATGTAGGAATGGCGCCTATCGAAAGGAATGAGACTAAAGGTATTAATGACTGAGCGCTCGGTTCTGGGGTGCAGTCGCACGCGAAAACCAGGAGCCTCCTCGAACAGGGTTAACCACTCTAGAGCTGCCGGGTCCACTCGCGCCCGAGTAGCGCGGCTAGCGACATTCTCTTCCCTCATCATCCATGTTGGCATTTCGAGTTCTTGGGGGGCGGCACGCGGACCTATTAAAGCCGGAGCATCAATGATGCGGCAAAGTAACTCAAGAATTCCAAGGCAGACGAGGGGAACCCCGCACGAGAGGAATAAGAATTGGGTTAACGTTATAGAACGCTTTGCCATAAGGGAGAGATTGTAAATATTTTAATGGCAAAATTCCAGGAGGTCGATCGCAACAGATTATGGGCTTCCCGTCGAACCAAGTCGACCAACGAATAAAGTTGATATCATGGAATGAACATTTCTTCACTTGGCTCGCGGAAGCAGGCATCGAGACGCCGGCTTAACCAATCGATCCGCTCTAAGTCAGGAGAGCCGCGAATGAGCTCGCTTGAAAATGTATTATCAAAATTGCTCAAGCAGGCCCGATCAACCAACTGTGGACCGAGGAATGGCATGGCAGCGCCCTCTGGGCTTGCAATGTAATCAGGAGAGGCGGCCCAGCGCTTAAAAGCAATTTCACCTATTCGTTGACCTAGGCAAAAAGCATGGGAAGCTGCGGCATGAAAACACTCACTGCGCTCTTCCCCGTCGTATGAGAAGCATTCCTTGAGTAAGCTGGCGCAACGGGTTGTTTGTGGAGATTTTTCGATTGTCTTATTCGGGGACGGACGCACATCCGCGTTTAAGGAAGTAAGAAGAATCATGGGCAGCACCATAGCAAGCGCTGCGCTGACACAAACTACGCGCATAAGAAAAAATCCTACCGTTTGTTATCACCCCCGCACCTGCGCGGTGAATGACCGAAACTATTCTAGCACCGAACGAGTGTTAAGCAAATGGCTGGCATAGCTCCACAAGAATTCCCCCCATGCTTCGAGGGTGAACAAAGGCTACCAGGCAATTTCGTGATCCACGGCGAGGAGCCTTATCGATGAGCTGATAGCCAGCACCCGAAAGGCGTTGTAATTCTTGATGAATACTGGTAACGCGATAGCAAACATGATGCAGTCCGGGTCCTCTCGTATCGATAAATTTTTTCAAGGAAGAATTGCCCGGCTGAGCGAATAACAATTCGATAAGAGTTTGCGGTTCGGTTGACTTGTTCACATTTTGGGAGGGGGCAAGGAAGGCGACCTGCACTTTTTGGTCTGGAAGGTCCTCTCGTTCTATGAGTTCGTACCCAAGCGCATCGCGGTGGTGCGCGATGGCAGTGTCCAAGTCTGAAACTACAATTCCAACATGATCAAGAGGGCCAAACATGCACGTTCTCAAAATTCACCGGCTGCCAATGGAGAGTACAAAATCGGGCGAAGGAGATGTCATCTCCTTCGCCCGACCTACAGCATGCTCAGGCACGGCCCGGCGCCTGAGGGATGCGAATGGAAACTAACCAAAAGCCCAAATGAATTCGAGCCTTGGTTAGCGCGCCATTACATCATACCGCCCATGCCGCCCATTCCTCCGCCGGCATGAGAATGTTCCTTCTCTTCCTTTGGAATATCACAGATGATGGCCTCAGTGGTGAGCATGAGACCAGCCACGGAAGCGGCATTCTGCAGAGCAGTACGAACCACCTTGGTGGGGTCAATAATACCCGCCTTCAGCAGATCTTCGTACTCGTCGGTTGCAGCGTTGTAACCAAATGACCCGTTCTTTTCACGGACCTTATTGATTACCACTGCCGGCTCGGCGCCTGCATTTTGCGCAATCGTGCGAAGCGGCGATTCAAGCGCTTGGCGAACGATCTTCACGCCAAAGCGTTGCTCATCGTTGTCAACCTTGACCTTTTCAAGCTTCTCGATGGCGCGAATAAGGGCAATACCGCCGCCAGGAACAATGCCTTCTTCAACCGCAGCGCGAGTCGCATGAAGCGCATCTTCTACGCGCGCCTTCTTTTCCTTCATTTCGACTTCGGTGGCCGCGCCGACATGAATGACCGCTACACCGCCGACAAGCTTAGCCAAGCGCTCTTGGAGTTTTTCACGATCATAGTCCGACGAGGTGTCATCAATCTGAGTGCGAAGTTGTTGCACACGAGCCTTGATGGCATCCTTTGAGCCGGCGCCGTCAATGATGGTGGTGTTGTCTTTGTCAACCACAATGCGCTTGCAGCGTCCGAGGTCGCTCAAGGTCAAGCTCTCAAGCTTGATGCCCAGGTCTTCAGTGATGCACTTGCCGCCCGTGAGGATAGCGATATCCTCAAGCATGGCCTTACGCCTGTCGCCAAAGCCGGGGGCCTTGACCGCGCAAACGTTAAGAGTGCCGCGAATCTTATTAACCACAAGAGTGGCTAAAGCCTCGCCTTCAACTTCCTCGGCAATAATGACAAGCGGTTTGCCCGACTTTGCAACTTGCTCGAGAATTGGCAGAAGATCTTTCATGCTTGAAATCTTCTTCTCGTTAATGAGAACAAGCGGATTATCAACCTCGGCTTCCATCCTATCCGGATTGGTTACGAAGTAGGGCGAGAGGTAGCCGCGGTCAAACTGCATTCCTTCCACGACTTCCAAGGTGGTTTCGAGACCCTTGGCCTCTTCTACAGTGATAACACCTTCCTTGCCAACTTTTTCCATGGCTTCCGCAATGATCTCACCGATCTCTGAGTCAGCGTTGGCGGAGATGGTTCCGACTTGAGCAATGTCTTTCTTGCCTTTGGTCGGGCTGCTCATCTCACGGAGAGAGTCGATAACGACTTCCACAGCTTTATCGATGCCGCGCTTGAGAGACATAGGGTCATGTCCGGCAGCAACGAGCTTCATACCCTCAGAGTATATAGCATCAGCCAAAACTGTTGCAGTTGTGGTTCCGTCTCCGGCGATGTCCGAGGTTTTGGAGGCCACTTCCTGAACGAGTTGAGCGCCAATGTTTTCAAACCTGCTCTCGAGCTCAATTTCCTTGGCTACGGTAACACCATCCTTCGTGACGGTAGGAGCGCCAAAGCTCTTCTCGATAACAACGTTTCTTCCTCGTGGGCCCATGGTAACTTTGACCGCATCGGCCAACTTCTTGAGACCACGAAGAATCTCTTCGCGTGCTTCAATGTCGAATGCTAACTTCTTAGCCATTGTTTATTTCCTTTAATTAGTATGTAGGTAAATCTAAATTACGCCTCCACTACGCCGAGAACGTCATCCTCGCGCATAATGAGAAGTTCTTGCCCGTCAATCTTAATCTCCGTTCCGGAATACTTGCCGAACAAAATCTTGTCGCCAGCCTTAAGGTCAAGAGGTTGGACAGCTCCATCCTCTCGGACACGGCCCTTACCGACAGACACGACACGGCCCTGTTGAGGCTTTTCCTTGGCTG
>CAZPBV010000082.1:0-7026 GCA_964584675.1 uncultured Bdellovibrionales bacterium | reverse complement strand
CGGAATGTATAGCCCGGAAGCAGTCTTCTCGTCTGAGTCCAAACGCTCGACAATTAATCGATCTTGAAGTGGACGTATCTTTGGTTTCTTTTCTGCCATTGTTTTTTCTCCTGTGTATATTACGTCTAAACTATTCGTCTACTTAGTTTGAGCAGATGAAATTGTTGAAGCGATTACCGTACCCCTTAATACGCATTACGCACGATTAATTCAGTACGATCAGCCAGAGGGCGCATAAGACCCCCTTAAAATCGCGCTTCCCTTATGCGCATTGGGGAATGGATTTTCAAGAGCGTAGAACGAAAAAAATATTCCCCGGTTGTGTCCTGGAGCCTATTACTCCTACCATGGTTGGGGCAATAATATCGAGAGGCGGCTTTGAACTATCTTGCAAAAGGCAAACATATTGGAATTATTGCGCTTTCTGCTGCATGTGAGCGGCAGAGGTTTCAAAAGGGGGTCTCGGCACTGGAAGAAAAGGGCTTCCGGTGTCGCATTGCCCTCGATCCTTGCTGCGCCTACGGAACAACTCAACACCTCTTTTCAAGTGACTCGCCGACGGCGAGAGCGCATGCGCTGCATGATCTCGTTGGGGATCCCGATGTGGGACTCATTTTGTCGGCTCGCGGCGCTTATGGCAGCGCTGAAATTCTTCCTCTGCTTGACTTCGACCTCCTGAGGGCCAACACCACGCTTATAGTTGGATTTTCTGATACCACGGCAATTCTCCTTGCCCTTTACCGCCGCGGTGTCGGTGGACTTATCCACGGCCCGTCACTGGAATCATCATTTAGTAAATTGACTGACAACGCCGACGCTTTGCGGAGTGCCAATCAACTCATTGATTTTGTTACAGGGGCGGTAAGAAATCCATTTGAGAGTGGGCAGTACGAGCAACTGGTTGTAGGGGATAAAGGGCACGGGAAGGGGCCTCTTGTTGGCGGAAATTTAACAGTGTTAAGCAGCATGGCGGGAACTCCCTGGGAGGTTTCATTCGATAACCATGTGCTCTTTCTTGAGGAAGTAGGCGAGAAGCCTTATAGGGTTCATCGCATGCTGTGTCAGCTCAAGAGCGCCGGAAAAATGAAGAAGCTAAAAGGCGTGCTTTTAGGCTCCTTCAAGAATTGCGCCCATAACAAGGGGCTAGGACCGTCCTTGGAAGATGTGTTTCTCGATGTTTTTAAGAATGCCCCATTCCCAGTATTGCGCGGGCTTCCTTTTGGACACGAAGACCTTAATTTCCCCCTTCCGCTTGGAACGACTGCTCATATTGTTTCCGGGCGGCTTGAATTTAACTCCTAGCTTAGCGTACTCTCTCATTTTGACGCCTACTCGGATGGGGGAGCTTCACGATGCAAACCGCAGATGTCCTTGCGGAAAAAATTCAGGGTCATTCTCGATTTGAAGAAGTAACTGAGCTCCTGCGCCGGGGAGTGGAAGATGGCGTGAGTCCGGGCATGGGCGTGGTGGTGTCTCGAAACGGCACCGTGCTCTATGCGCACAGTCACGGCCACAAGACCTTTCGCAATTCAAAAACCCCGGATCCCGCGGCGATGACATTAGAGACTGTTTTCGATTTAGCGGGACTTACCATGGTGATGGTGACTACGACCCTCATCATGAAGTTGGTTGAGTCTCAAAGATTGCGGCTCGATGACCGTGTGTGCCGCTATCTGCAGGGGTTTGGCGTTCTCGGTAAGTCCCCTATAACCGTGCGACACCTTTTGAACCATACGTCCGGTATGCCGGCTTGGCATCCGTTTTATGAAGAACTCCTGCGGGCGCAGTGCGGCGATAGGCGGGGCATCTTGACTAGTCGAGGGGCTCGAGATTACGTCCTGACCTGCATTAATCGCATGTCGCTCAAGTATGAGGTGGGCGCGCGACAAGTATTTAGTGACATCAATTTTATTTTGCTTGGATTTTTGGTTGAGCTTTTGACCGGGGTGAGTCTTGAGAAAGCGGCCTTCCGCTATGTTTTTCAGACACTTGGCCTTAAGAGTACCAGCTACGTAGATTTGTCGCTTATGAAACGCCGGGGAATTCATCCCATTACCGATGTTATTGCACCAACTGAAGATTGTCCTTGGCGCAAACGAGTGCTGTGCGGGGAAGTGCATGATGACAATGCCTGGGCCATGGGAGGCATTTCCGGCCATAGCGGGCTTTTTTCCACGGCCTATGACGTACATACCTTTGGCTGTGAGCTTCTGCGAGCCTACTATGGCGCGAGTACTCTGATACGTTCGGATGTGGTGCGATCTTTTTGGGAACCGTCTCGTAGTGGGGGGAAGGGAAGCAGCGGGACCGGAAGCAACGGCGCGTCGGAGCGAGGAGTCGGGTGGCGGCTTGGATGGGATTCTCCGAGTCAGGAAAACGGGTTGCACGACGCCGGTTTGGGTCCGGATGCTGTCGGCTGCAATGGGTTTACCGGATGTTCTCTATGGATTGAGCCGCATGATCGAATCGTAGCGATTGTTGTTTCTAATCGCGTTCATCCGACGCGCTCCAATAAAAAGATTTTAGCTTTTCGGCCCGAGCTTCACCGCACCATTTTTGAAGCGGCGCGGCGATTTTAGCGGTGCCAATTCCAATAATTTCTTCAGGAACCAGTCATGTGGGATAAACTTCAAGAAGTGGAGAAACGCTATGAGGAATTAGCGATGCTGCTGGCCGACCCAAGTGTTATTGCCAAGCGAGATGCGTTTGAAAAGTATTCTCGTGAGCATAAGGATTTGACCGAGATAGTCGCCACTTTCCGCGCGTACCGCAAGGCCAAGGAGGAACTCGCTGGCAGTAAGGAAATGCTGGAAACAGAAAAAGACCCTTCATTGGTCGAGATCACAAAAGAAGAGGTGCAGCTCTTGCAGAAAGAGCTTGAGGCGCTCGAAGATTGTCTCAAGGTGCTGCTCCTTCCAAAGGACCCGCGGGACGAAAAGAATGTTTTACTTGAAATTAGAGCCGGGGCAGGCGGAAATGAATCAAGCCTTTTTGCAGGAGAGCTTTTTCGTATGTATACCCGCTATGCCGAGGGGCGGCGCTGGCGGGTTGAGATAATGGGCACAAGCGAAGGAACCGCCGGTGGATATAAAGAAATTATCGCCATGATTTCCGGGCAGGGAGCCTACAGTCGTCTCAAGTTTGAAAAGGGGGTGCACCGAGTGCAGCGGGTGCCGGCAACCGAAGCGGCAGGCCGGGTGCATACTTCAACAGTCACCGTCGCTGTGCTGCCTGAAGCCGAGGAAGTTGAAATTCAAATAAATGAAAAAGATTTGCGGGTAGATGTGTACCGCTCCAGCGGCCCCGGCGGGCAAAGTGTTAATACCACCGATTCTGCAGTGCGCATAACACATCTGCCCACTGGATTAGTGGTGGCGATGCAGGATGAAAAATCACAACACAAAAATCGTGATAAAGCGATGCGCGTGCTGCGCGCTAAGCTCCTTGAGCTTAAGCAGGACCAGCTCGACGCTGAACGCAGCCAAGACCGCCGCAGTCAAGTCGGCAGCGGCGAGCGGTCGGAGAAAATTCGCACCTACAACTTTCCGCAATCTCGGGTAACGGATCACCGCATCGGGCTTTCGCTCTATTCGATTGACGAGATAGTCAACGGAGATCTCGATCAAGTTATTGATCCTCTCATCGCGTACTACCAAGCTGAAGCGCTAAAGGGCGGTTCGGGGCATGCTCGTGATGGCCTTACTCAGAGTTAGCCGTCAGCGCCTCAAGGGGGGCTCTCTAATCGCTGTTAATCTCAACCTCAGTACTATCTTCGGCCCCAAAGAGGGGGGCTTTTTCATCGAAGGCATCTCGCGGGTCTGCGCCGGGGTCCAGCAGATCAACATCCACTTGCGCTTCGGCTTGGTCATTGACTGCTGTGGCTCTCAATTGAAATGTTAGTTTGCCATAGTCTTCGTCCCCAAAGCTTTCAGACGGGAAATAGAAGGTGAGGTAGGTATAGTTTGGATTTTCCACGGGGCCTTCAACGGGGCCAACATCGACTGACTCGTCTGCCACTTCCAAGAAGGCCGTATCCACTATGTACGCTAGATCCTTGGAATAGCGGAGCTTTAGAAAGACGCCGTTGGAGTCAATATTTTGCATTTCCACGGTAACCAAGGTGCGATCCCCAATTTTTATGGCGGCCGGGTCTGCGTCTATGGTCACGAGGGCTGCTTGCAAGGGGTCCTTACCGCCGCCGCCTCCTCCTCCGACCCCACATCCAGTCAGCGACAGGCCCAGAATTATGAACGAGGAGAGAGTAACGGAGATTACCTTAATCATGCCACATTAGATGCAACTGTATGGACAAAAGACCTTGCAATTTGCTTATGGAAACGCGTCAACCGGTTTTTGCGCGGTTCCATAGCTGGTGTCTGTCTATACGTCCTCATCTGTGTGGCATCTGAGTCCTCAGTGGCGAGAAAAACATCAATTATTTCACCACAGCGGCCACAAAGAAAAATACAGAGGTGGGCATTCTGGGACCGAGCAGAGGCTGTTCAAACCACGCAAGTTCAATGGAGGCCAGTATAGACTTATGAATCCCAAGAGGATTTACTCGTTGCCATGAAGTCTTATTCGGCTCTCGTTCAAGCGGCAGCCATAAAGCTTAAGGAAATAACGGAGACCCCGCGTCTTGACGCCGAACTTCTTTTGGAAGCTGCCGCAGGAGTATCGCGGCTCTATGTCGTTGCTCACGGTGAGAATCAATGCCCGCATGATAAGGAGTTGCTTTTTGAGAACTTCGTCTCGCGGCGCGCCCAGGGTGAGCCGGTGGCCCTGATTGTGGGGAAAAAGGAATTCTACGGGCGGGAATTTGAAGTGACTTCTCAGGTGCTCGTTCCGCGGCCCGAAACCGAGCTGTTGGTTGAAGAAGCGCTCAAGCAATGCAAGACAAGGAACGAGACGCCCCGAATTTTGGACCTGGGCACCGGCAGTGGTTGCATCTCCATTTCTATTGCCGCCGAATGTTCATCTCGAGGATGTTCCTGTGCAGAAATCGTGGCCGTTGATAAGAGCAGCGCGGCGCTATGTGTCGCTCTGCGCAATGCGGTTAGGCACGGCACTGATACTCGGATCTCATTTGTCTGTTCTGACTGGTTGTCGGCAATTGCATCTTTCGGAGCGGCTTTTGACATCGTGGTGAGTAATCCGCCCTATGTTAGTGACGCTGACGCGGGGCTGAGGAAAGAACTGCGCTTCGAGCCTCGCTCCGCGCTGGTTGCGCGAGGTGATGGGACTGCCGATGTATTTCATCTATTAGAAACGGTGCCCGGCATACTTGCCCCGGGAGGGGTATTTCTTTGTGAGATAGGCTTCGACCAGGCGGATAGGGTATCTCGCCATGCCAGAACAGTCGGTTGGAAAGAGGTTTCGGTGCTTAAAGATTTGGCGGGGTGCGATAGAGTATTGAAGTGCCGCATGTGCTGCCAAAATGAAGGCGGTGAGATGAAGGAAAAAACGGGTATTTTTAAGAGGCGTGACAAGGGGCGGGAAAGTATCGATTAGCCTCCGCTATCGCCGCGTTCTCTTTGTGTACTGCGATGGTACCACCATACCAACAAGGAAGCTGCGATAGCACCAATAACTTCACCGGCAATTACATGCAGTTCGTTGAACTTCCAGCTAGGAAAATCAATGGAGAATAATGATGTAACCAGCGCGTTAGGACCCAAGGCCGCGAGAAGCGTGGCTACCCAGGCGCTCCTCTGGGCCACCAGATCCAGATGGTGATCTTTCCACCGTCTTTCGATGGCCTCAGCGAGGTATTTCATGTCGTCAAGTTGCGCCAATGTTGTCTCCAGAGTTGCATCATATCGATCAAGAGGGTCTTTTCTGCTTTTCGCCTTAAAAAGATTATCTTTCGCGCCCAGGGCTACCACAACAGCCTTCATCCCTCGGACTCGCGTTCGGGCGTCTTGCACGGCAAGCTTTGCCCTATTTAAGAATCTCTGGTCACTCCAGTCCTGAGGTTCGGTCTCGCACCGACGATCCAGAGCGCGGAGATCGTCGTCAAGCTTTCGTATGGTTGTTTCATTGGAATGAATCACTGCCCCGAGAAAGCGGCAAAAGAGATAGTTGGAGTTCGAAAGCTCTTGTGGACTGAGCGCTCTGTCCTGCAACTCCTGTTGAATCCGCACTACGGCAGGATGTTTCTTGTCGGCAATAATAATTAAATTGCCACTACTTAAGATGCCAACTAAATCTGAATTGCGAAGGGTTCCGGGCTTCTCAGGATCAGCTTGAAGATGCTCGATAATACATACGAGATGACCGCGGGTACTAAAACAAGAAGTTCTTTGATCGGTGGCAAGAAGCTGCTTGATGGTGCCACCGCCTATGTTGAGGTTGTGCTTAATAATGTCGAGAGAATCAGGCTCTAGAGAATTAAAAAAAACGAGGCGCAATGTCCTCTTAGAACCTGGCGGATGAAGGACAAAAAGGCCTACCCGAGCCTTGCTTGGACTCGAAGGTGGCGGAGGCTGCTGTGGTGAGGTGGCGGATGCCGGACCCATGGCAGCGAGAGCTTGTTCATTAGACATAACCGGTGGTGGGCTGAGTGACTCTAGGGCGGCAACAGTACTCATGGTGGCGGGGTCTGGCAATCGAACTGACCCTGGTGCGTCACCAGGAGAAAGTAGGCGCAATCGTGCTCCCGTGGCAATAGATGTACAACCGATCACAATGATTTGACTCCTTTAATATTCTCTCAGTTCTAGTACCCCTAAGCAAACTATGGTTGCCTTATCTTGTGGCCCAATACGGTTCGAAAAAGGTCTCCCCCGCAAGAGGAGTTCTTTAGAGTTTGGTTAGGATGCCGACGAATGTTATCTTACTAAAAAAGGATGGTGAATTATGACAGTTACTCTTGTTTCACCTGGCGCCGAACGAAGCGCTCGACAGGCCGCTTGCCTCGCCGATACAGCATGCTTTCCCCGTCCCCTACCACAAGAAGCATGGCAGTTGTTGTCCCGCTCCCACAATGACGGGGTAATGACTGTCGGCATCACCACCCATCGTATC
>CAZPBV010000081.1:0-11130 GCA_964584675.1 uncultured Bdellovibrionales bacterium | reverse complement strand
GCTCGAATTGAGCGCTTAGTTTCTTTTGGCGAGTTTTTGTTTCTCGCGACTGATAGCGAACTACGAATCCGCGAAGTCGTTGGCGATAGCGACAGGATGCTCGGTGTTTCGTCGGTCGAGCTAAAACGGAACGCTGCTCTGTGGCGCCGCATCGTTCACCGTTCTGATCAGCGCGGAATGGTCGTTGCCTTTGCGAGGTCCCGCCAACGGGAGGTGCGAAGCGAGATTCGCATTGTTCACCAGCGCAGCGGGGCTGTTCGATGGCTGATGATTCGGGCGCTCCCTCGGCGTGGACCGGGCGGAACAATCGAAGGGTGGGACGGCTTTGCGTTTGATATCACCCAAAGGCACGAGGATGAGGGGGCTTTGCGCGCGCAGCAACGTCGTTTAGAAGCGTTATATGAGGTGGCGGGGTCGCTAGCGCTCAATATGGACCCCGCTCTTGTTAGTCTGAAGGGGTTACGAGCGCTGATCCATGCCACCAGTTCAGACGGCGGGTTTGTCGCGCTTCAAAATAAAGAGTCCTCTCGACTTGAGATCGTGGCTTCAGAGGGACTTTCTCAGGGTTACGTCGAAAGTATGGACGCGCGACTCAACGACCGTTCTCTCGCTCTGGCTGCTACGTTACAGAAGCAGGGGTTCCTGATTGACAATATTCAAGACGACCCGCGGGCGGCTACCGATATCGCAAAAAGAGAGGGGTTGCGTGCCACGGTTGTCATGCCGCTCATGTTTGAGGGGCAAGCACTGGGGACGCTGGTCCTCTTCTCTCATCGCGCGAAGAGATATGATCGCGATGACTATGATTTGGTTTCCGCGGCCTGTAGTCAAATTGCCCTTTCAGCCAGGCAGGCAGAGGTGTTCTTGGCCCAGCAACAGAACGCAAAATCCATCGCGGCCCTCTATCGGCTTAGCCACGAACTTTCAAAGCGTCTGAGTATGCGCGACGTGGGCGAGCAGGCATTTACGATTATTCAAGATGAGATATCCTGTCGCCGGCTCTGGTTGGGGGTGGTCAACGAGAGAGGAACTCATGTGGCGGGTGTTGCCGGGTATGGGCCGGGAATCCGCCGGCATGTTATTGATTTGCAAATCGAGCTCAACTTGCGACATGATTTCTTTGATCAGGCGTACCGCGAGCGGCGAGCGGTCATCGTGCGCGAGGGGCAGCGCATGGAGTGCGGGGCTCTTAATCGCCTGCTTGTGAGGCTCAAGCCGGGCACCTTTGTTATCGTCCCTCTGGTAGCTCTTGGACAGGTGGTAGGCATATTGTTAGTTGAACCATCGATTTCTTCTTTGTCCTTCGCTCAACAAAAACTGCCCCTTCTCACGAGCCTAGCGGGGGAAATGGCGACGGTCATCCTTGCTCGACGCTTCGAAGCTCGCATGGCGGAGGCGGACAAAATGAGGATGGCAAATTTACTTTCGTCGGGCATTGCCCACAACTTCAACAATCTCTTGCAGGCCGTCATGGGGCAGGCGTCCCTCATAGAGATGCAGAGTGAGCCCGAATCTCGCATTGCTCAGTCGGCTCGCACCATTGTGGAATCTGCCCATAAGGGCGCTTCCCTCGTGAAACAGCTCTTTACGCTCTCGTCACAGGGGACCGCAGCTCCAAAAGCCATGTCGCTGAATCAAATACTTTTGGATTCACAGGATCTCTACCGGTCAATTCTCGGCGCGAGTATCTCTCTGGATCTTTCGGTTTCGAAAGATTTGCCGGACGTGATCGCTGACTACGGCCAAGTGCAACAGGTCATCTCGAATGTTCTTCTGAATGCGCGCGACGCTATCGGAAGGCGCCGTGAAGGCCGGGTAACGATCGTCACGCAAACGGTGCTCTTGCGTTCGGGCGAAATCGACCCCGAGCTGGCGCCCGGGACTTACGTTCGGATTGACGTGGAGGACAATGGTAACGGCATGGACCGGGAGCAGCTGGCCCGATGTTTTGAGCCCTTTTACACGACGAAGAATGTTGATGCTCGCACCGGAATTGGACTTGAGGGGGCCGGATTAGGACTGTCGTCGGCGTACTCTCTTATGCGGCACCACGACGGCATTATAACGGCGCGCAGCGAGCTCGGGCATGGCGCTGTTTTTAGTTTGTACTTTCCGGCTGTGTTGTCGCGTTCTGCCGAAGTGAGTAGCGCTTCCCTGGAGTTCTCCGGTGTCAACGCGCTTATGTATGGGTTTGATGAGCCCGGTTCATTATCGGTTCGCGCTATGCTCGAGACTCTGGGAGTGTCGGTAAGGACCTTTCACGCACTGACCGACATTCTTGACGCACTGCGACAGCAAGCCCATAAGCGTACTATTGTCGTGGTTGACGTGGAGGCTATGGGAATGGAGTTTCCGCGTCTTCTTCGCGCTATTCATAGCCAGGCCGCAAGCGAGTCTGTGGTCGCCCTGTGCGCGCGTATGCGCCGGTGGACGAGTTTTGTGCGTGCGTATCCTTTTCTTAACTTGGTAGAGAAGCCATTAGGTCTGTGGTCTATGAGCTCGGCGCTGCGTCGAGCAGTACATGAGACTCGCTCTCGTTTAACCGACAAGGTGGAGGTAAGTAGCGCTCATGGTAGTGCGCGAGAACCTGCCGAGGTGAGACGTCTCGTTCCGCGGGTCGAAGCGCATAAGGAAAACTCATGACCAAACCGAGATATAAGTCTGCTATTGGGCTCGAGTATCAGGATGGCTTAAGCAAGACACCCACTATTAGTGTGAAGGGGGAACATCTTTCAGCGGATGAAATAGTCAAGATTGCTAGGCGGTACGGAATTCCCGTAGTGGAGCGTCCGGATTTGGTAGAGGCGCTGCGGCAGTTGGAGATTGACCAGGACATTCCCGAGGAGCTGTTTGAAGCAATTGCGGTACTTCTCAACCAGCTAGAGAAGGGGATGGCGAAGCGCAGGTAACCGGAGTGGCGGGAACGTCCTGCGCTTCGTCGAGCCATTCTGTGCCGCACGCGCCGTTCCGGCTAGACTCCATGAATCACCGCGTAGGTCGCTTCTTAGCGTTTAGCCCTGACCTATCACTCCGTCTTCAAAAATTTGAGCTGGGTCCGAGATCGTTGTAGGGACTGATGCCGGACCGGAACAGAGGCCTCGTGGTATGGGTCTTGCAGTGAATTTGTGGGACGGGCCTTCACTCTAAAGCTGCACACTTGAGATGGGAATGATTGCTGCAGTGGGTTGTTGGGGCTCTATTTATGTGATTTAATTGGAAAATGACCTGTGAAAAGTGTTGGGTACGCTGATTTTTTTACTGAACCATCATTTCGGGCACTAGTTCCCATGGGAAGGGCTTATATTCTTTCTGAGGTTTTTGACTCCGGGCGCGAGGAGGTGGGGCGTCTTTCGGGTATCGATGTAACCATCGGACGGGATACCGGGGTCGATATTCCTGGTGGAGAAATTACTTTAGATAGCACAGCGGTTTCTCGGCAGCATGGAATTTTTGCTCCCCGAGGAATGCACTGGTTCTTTCGAGATTTAGGGAGCATGAACGGCTCTTGGTTAAATCGCGGGAAGTTAGAGCCTGAAAAGTGGTACTTACTGAAGGCGGGAGATGTCCTCCAGCTGGCAGACGTTACCCTTGAACTTGATGATGCAGGGTCTACGGGGAGACTCGGGCTGCCTGCGGTGGCGGTGCGCTCTCTCATAGTTTTCTCGCGTGGTGAGTATTTAGAAGAGTTCCCGGTTCCGGAGTTTGGCCGGGCTTTGGTAATAGGAGGGTCGAAAGCCGATTTGCGTTTTGACGTTGATATTCAGGAGCTTCCTTCCCTCGTGGTCGAGCGGCGTGGCGACCAGGTAGTGGCCTTTACTATAGCTCGTGAGATGACTGCCTATCACAATGACTCTGAAATAACACATGCTGTTATTTTGAAGGACCGAGATGAGCTTCGCGTAGGCCACTACTCGATTGTCTATAACGATATGCCGCCCGAAGGAAGTTTTTCTTCTCAGCCGTCTGATGACGGTGCAGGCGGTTCCGAAGACCAACAATTTGCCTGGGGTAAAGGGATCTCCGGCCCCGATAGCCAGCCTTGGGATCAGGGGGAATCGTCGCCAGAGGTATCCCCGGACCGTCCTGGTGCTCGTCTGTGGGCCGGCTCGACCGGTGAAGGTGAGGTTAGTTTGGTCGCTGCTCGTTCGGCCCGGGTTTCCGAGAAACTGCCATTTGGTCGCGATACCGGAAGCGCAGCGCTTGGAGTTAATGAGACAATAGCAATCGATGCCAGCGAGATGCAGGCCCGGCTCGCCGGCTACGATCGGCACCCCGGCGCTCGACAGTCATTCGGTGTCGATAATAATGTGTCGCTCGACTCGATCGAGGATCGAATTATTTTGGTAGTGGGAATTTTGATGTTATTTGCTCTCGTAGGTTTGGTTCTATGGTGGGCGCTCCTATAAGCGATAGTCTATTTTTTCTGAATATAGAGGAGATGGTATTGTGAAATGTGTGGTAACCGGTGCCGCGGGGTTTATAGGCTCCACCCTTTGTGAGCGCTTGCTTAGGGATGGGCACTCGGTAACCGGGATTGACTGTTTTGTCGAATACTATCCTCGTCTAGTTAAGGAAGGAAATCTTGCCCCTTTCTGCAAAAGTCCTCGCTTTCGTTTTGTTGAGATAGATTTGGGTCGGACGGATTGTCGCGAAGTGCTCGATGGGGCCGAATGGGTTTTTCACCAGGCGGCTCAGGCTGGAGTGCGTGCCAGTTGGGGGCAAACGTTCGAGAGCTACTGTAGTCATAACGTGCTCGCGACCCAGCGTCTCCTTGAGGCTTGCAAGGGACGCTCAAGCATTCAAAAAGTCGTCTATGCTTCGAGCTCCTCCGTATATGGCAACGCCGAGAGCCTACCCACTCCGGAGTCGGTGCGACCGCAGCCCGTGAGTCCGTACGGTGTTACGAAACTTGCGGCTGAACATTTGATGGTTCTTTACGCAAAGGAATTTGGAGTTCCAACGGTTTCGTTGCGCTACTTCACCGTGTATGGGCCGCGCCAGCGACCTGACATGGCGTTTCATCGATTTATTCGTGCCGGGCTCCAAGGCGAGCCGATAGTTCTCTACGGCACTGGCGAGCAGTCGCGCGATTTTACGTTCATCGACGACATTGTTGAGTGTAACCTTTTGGCTGCGGAGGGCGGAATGGCAGGAACGGTCTATAATGTTGGGGGCGGGACCCAAGCCTCCATGAATAGCGTTATTAAGATCATTGACTCGCACTTGCAACGACTTGGGCACGCACCCCTCCAGGTAAATCGCGAGTCCCGCCAGCACGGCGATGCGAGCCACACGAGTGCTGAATGTTCTCTCGTTCAGAGTCATCTTGGTTTTCGGCCACGCGTATCTCTGAGCGATGGCATCGGCCGGGAAGCGGAGTGGCTCCAAGATGTCATCACCGTCAGCTGACACGCGCGCGTGAGGCCCCCTTCTATGGAGCGCGAGAAAATTTTGTTGGTTCAGACAAGCTTTCTCGGAGACGTCATCCTTTCCACTCCCGTTATAGCCGGGATTAGCGAGCGACATCAGGGAGCCGAAATTTACTCTTTAACGACGGTTCTCGGCGCAGAACTTCTGAGAGACGACCCGCTCTTGGCGGGGCAACTGACGTACGACAAGGGAGGGAGCGAGCGTGGCGCTTTTGCCTTGCTGCGCAAGGCGGCTGAACTTCGCGCGTTTGAATTCAATTCCGCTTACGTGTTGCATCGATCGTACCGCACCGCTCTGCTCCTGGCATTGAGCGGCATTAAGTCAAAGGTTGGCTTTGAGGACGCCTCTTTGCCGTGGGTTTATTCGGAGCGTCACCGGAGAAACTTCGGGAGTCATGACGTAGAACGGAATTTTTCGATATTGGGCGCCGGGTTTTCCAATCGAGCGGATATTATGGAACTGCGGTTATTTGCCCCCGGCGTTGAACGTGTGTCCCGCGAAGTGAGCGAAGCGCGCGCTCGGCTTGGTCGTTATGCGGTGCTGTTCCCAGGAAGTGCTTGGAAGACGAAACGCTGGCATGAGAGCGGGTTTCGCGGGCTCATCGCTCAACTCCCTCTCCTTGGGTTAGGCGCATGCGTAATGGGGGCATCGAGCGAGATTCAGATTTGTAATTCTATTTGCCAGGGAATGGCGGTAGAGAATTTGTGCGGACGAACGACTATTGCTGAGCTGCTCTACATTGTTCGAAACGCCTCGCTGGCGGTGTGCAATGACAGTATGGCTCTTCATGTTGCCAGCGCTTTCAAGGTTCCGACCGTAGCCGTTTTCTGCTCCACCAGTCCCGATTTTGGCTTTGGGCCTTGGAGAAATAGGGCGGAAATTGTCGAGCGGATCGGGTTGAGTTGCAAGCCGTGCGGGCGGCATGGCCATCGGGAGTGTCCGCTTGGGACTGAGCAGTGTATGCGCGAGGTATCTGTAGCGGCTGTGGCCGAAGCCGCCCGCCGTGTACTTGCCACAGATAGCATCGCGATGGGATGATCGCTTCTATGGTAGAGCTGAGGACTATACACAACGGAAAATACCAATTTGGTCTGTCGTGGAATCCCTCACCCGAGCAACTGGATACCCTAGCGGACCTTATTGAGCATCCAACAACTCGCGAAAGCGGGGTGCTTGAGGGACGGGGGGAAATTTCAATCGGGGATGTTCCGGGGTTCGGGTCGGTCGTGGTCAAGCACTACGCGCGGGGAGGATTACTGCGTCACCTGACGCAGCGTTACTACCTGCGTGTGGGGCAGGTGCGGCCGCGCGTTGAATACGAATGTCTCGATAGGGTGCGTCAGATCGGCGTGCTTGCTCCAGAACCTCTTGCTTACGCGGTAGAAGGGAAGGTTCTCTATCGCGGATGGCTCTTTACACGCGAGATTATGAACCATGTCAGTTTAGCGCACTTAAGCCAGGCTGACGACAATCGGGTTGACGAGGTAATGCAGGAAGTGGGTCGACAACTGAATATCCTCATTGATAATCACATTCTTCATGTCGATTTGCATCCTGGTAACGTCTTGATTGACGAGGCGGGAAAAGTCCACCTGATTGATTTTGACCGGGCGAGAACTGTTTGTTGGGGAAGAGAGAGCTTGCGCGACTACTATCTGTGCCGTTGGAGGCGCGCAGTAATCAAGCACCTCCTTCCGGACTCTTTGTCCGAAATGCTATCGCTGCATCTGCTCACCCATCCTCATGATTCTGATGTGATGCGGATGGCCCGGGAGTTATGAGTTCAAATGAGGTACATATACGTTCCGCCGATCAAGATGCAGGCGTTTCGATTGGCCGCAAGTATCGTAGAATATTGATTGTTCTCATGGGGTCCTTGGGAGATGTGGCGCGAGGGCTAGGGGTTGTGAGGGTGCTTAAGAAGGCCGATGCTACCTGTCAAGTCTCATGGTTGGTTGAGCCCGCGTGTTACGATCTGGTGCGATTACATCCCGATATTGATGAGATCCTCGTCTTCGAACGCCCGCGTGGATGGCGGGCGATAGCGGGTCTTATTGGCAAGTTGCGACGCCGTCGTTTTGATCTGGTTCTCGATTTGCAGCGCCACCTGAAGAGCGGATTTTTTTCGAGGATGACAGGCGCGCCGAGAAGAATCGGATTTCATCCCCGAGATAGCAAGGAGTTTAATTGGATCTTTCAGACGGAGTATATTGAGCGAAAGGGAGAGAAAGCATCAAAGTTCGAGCACTACATGGCCTTCCTCGATGCGTTATGCTGTGAGAGGCCGCCGCATCCCGACTTCGGTATTCGGGATGCAGTTGCTGGAATGAGGCCGTTAATTCCCGAGAGACATCGCCCCTATGTGGTTTTTGTCTTGGGAAGCCGCTGGGCTTCAAAGGATTGGCCTCGCGAGGGCTACGAGGCGTTAGCGCGTGAGGTCCTTACTCGGTCCGGCCTCTCGATAGTTTTGGTCGGCGGCCCGGCCCAAGCCACGGCGGCGGCGCAGGTTGCAGACCGTCTTACGTCTGAACGATTGATTGACCAGACGGGAAAGACCACCGTTTCTGAGTTGGCTCGCACCATCTTGGATGCGCGAGCAGTGGTCGGGCCGGACTCCGGACCTGGACACCTCGCCGCAGCCCTTGGTGTGCCCTATATCTCTCTCTTCGGTCCCACTGCTCCCGGGCGCACGGCGCCGTATGGTAATGAGGACTTAGTTGTCCAGGCGAGAGTGGCTTGCGCCCCGTGCTATCGTCGGAAATGTCCGGGCTTAGACGCGCTCTGCATGAGACTTATTAGTCCCCGCTCGGTTGTTGAGAGGCTTGCAGCATTCTATTAGTGAAGAGCAAGCCTCTTACTGATCATCTAACTTTGAATTACATAGGGGGATTCGTAAGGGATTACGAAGCATATTTGACTGAGCACCCGTAGGAAGCGGTCTTGGCGACGGTAACCGCCTTGTGTGCCAGGAGCGCGTCAAGAGCTTCTACTACATAGCTACGTGCCTTGGCGGGATCGCTCGCGGTATCAGAGTCGTCGTCGATAGCGCCCTGGTACGCCAACTTTCCTTCACTATTTATAATAAAAAAATGAGGTGTGGTCTTTGCGCCGAATAATTTCCCAACCTGTCCGTCTTTGTCGACAAGGTAAGTCCCTGCGCGAACTGAATGCTCTTTACGAAACTGCTCAGCGGCAGGGTAATCCAAAAAGTCGCGGTGGTTAGGGCTGGTTGAGTTGATGGTAAGCCACACGACGCCTTTAGCCGTATAGCGTTCCTGAAGATTCTGCATACTATGGGCTCGATAGTGCCTCATCACAAATGGGCAGCCAGCATTAAACCATTCAAGCACTACCGTCTTTCCCATAAAATCAGACAAAGAGACGGCTTTGCCGTCGGCAGCGCTCAAGGTAAAATTTGGTGCCATATCCCCAGGCTCGATTGCGTTGCCGGATGCCTGAGCCATACGGAGGTTTGAGCCATAGGTGAGCAGTGCCAACGTCACGCATGCTGCAATCGACCTCGAGGATAAGAAAAATTGCCTACCAACTGTCGCTAACATAAGTCCTATTCCTTCCTAAAGATATTACGTGCCGACGATGGCACTATTGCCTCAGCCAATCTTTTAGTAAATGATGCTGGCAAGCACAAGGATGAGCTCCCAGGCATGCTCAACCGCTGTTGCGAGGAGTAAGCGGCGGACTTCTCAGCACGGAGAAAGAAGTCCGAGCAAGAGTCCATTTCAATTGGGCAGGAACTTCTCTTTGAAGTGATATCTTGAGAGGATGAGATTGCGTGCGAACAAGCAAGAATGAACTGCACGATATTTTGGGCAAGATTACTTCCGTGTCCGCGCTTGTGGTGGGAGATTTGATTCTTGACCGCTACATTTGGGGCAAGGTCGACAGGATTTCCCCCGAGGCGCCTGTGCCGGTCGTTGAGGTTCGGCGTACTGAGGACCGGCTCGGTGGAGCGGGAAACGTCGTTCACAACGTGCGATCCATCGGGGCTCAGGCAAGTGTGTGTGGCTTAATTGGAGATGATGACGAGGGGCAGAAAACCATCTCGCTGCTTCAGGCCATCGGCGCCCATCATACCGGGGTAATGAACGATCGTAGTCGCCCCACAAGCCTAAAGACCCGCGTTATCGCCCATGCCCAGCAGATCGTGCGTATTGACCGCGAAAGTAAGGACGCGGTGAGTATCGCGCTGCGGGAGGGCTTTGCGGCAACCGTGGAGTCTCAGATAGCGGGTGCCAATGTAATTATTCTTTCAGATTATGGCAAAGGCGCTATCTCTGACGTTCTGATGCGGCGTCTCGCGGCCGCTCAGAACGACGGCCGTTTGGGTTTGGAGGTTCGCCCGCTCGTACTTGACCCGCACCCGCGAAACTACTCGCTGTATCAGCGTATTAATGTTGTGAAGCCAAATCGAAAGGAGGCGGAGGCTGCAACTGGCCTCAGCATCGACGACCAGGAGTCGGCGGCGCGAGCCGCCCAGGCCATCCTTCAAAAGTGGGGTAGCGACGTTGCTATGATTACGCTCGGTGAGGATGGGCTTGTTCTTGTTTCCAACAAGGAGCCCCAAAAACCGATTATGCTTAACACCACTGCAGCAGAAGTGTTTGATGTGAGCGGGGCGGGTGATACGGTAACGGCTATTTTTTCGTGCGCTCTCGCAGCTGGAGCCAGCCTGGGAGCTGCCGGCGATCTCGCAAATATTGGAGCGGGAATAGTCGTGCGGGAAGTCGGCACCGTTTCTGTCACCTTAGAACAAATGAGAGAAGAGATTGAGAGAATTGCTGCAAGTTAGCAATCGTGACTAATCCAACTGAGAGCTTTATATGGCGATCTTGAGCATGACGGGATTTGGCAGTTCGGTTGGCACGCGCGGGGGTGTGACAATTGAGGTAGAAGTTAAGTCGGTTAACCATCGCTTCTTGGATATGGTGGCAAGACTTCCGCGCCCCTTCGCGAAATACGAGGTGGACCTTCGAGAGATGGTGGCGCGCCACGTTCAGCGCGGGCGTGTCGAGATTCATGTGAGCAGGGTCATGGTTCCGGCTGAATTCAAGGGATCTCACTTGGGGCAGGGGGTGATAAACTTTCCCCATTTTGAGCGCCTCTTAAGGGGATATCGCCATTCAATGAAGAGAGCCGGGTTATCTGACGCCGTTGACGAGGGACAACTGGCTCTGGAAGTTTTGAAGCGGCCTGACGTTTCGGGCATCGCACTCGGGGATGCCGAAATGAAGGGGGAGCGCTCGCTGCTGTTTCAGGTGGCCCAGGCGGCAATTCAGAAATTTGTGGCGATGCGCCGTGAGGAGGGAAAGAGATTGGAGAGCGAGATCAAGAAGCGTCTTGGCGCGCTCAAGCTGTTGAGGAATGTTATTGCAAAGCGAGCCCCGCGCCTCCCCCGCAGGGCTGCCGAGCGCTTGAAAGAAAGAATTGCGCAGTCGACTTCAAAAGTAGGTTTCGACCCGGCGCGCCTGGCTCAGGAAATTTGTCTGCTTGCCGATAGGCTCGACATAACGGAGGAATTGGTTCGAATTTCAAGTCACCTTGAGCAGTGGCGAGGCGCTCTATCTGATGAAGCAAGTGGGAGACGCTTTGATTTTCTCGTGCAGGAGCTGGCGCGTGAATTCAACACCATTGGTAATAAGGCTCAGGACGCGGAGGTTCAGTCGCGCGTCATTGACGCCA
>CAZPBV010000080.1:8107-11161 GCA_964584675.1 uncultured Bdellovibrionales bacterium | reverse complement strand
GCGATCGCATAATTCCCCATACGAGTCGGCAATAATCAACCCTTGACCACTAGCCTACGGCTTTGTGTTAGATTACTGTTAGAAAGTTGTTAGGATTGGGTAGAATGACTTTCTCCCGTGGCGGCCGCTACTTATTGGTAGCGGCGGCCGGGGGAAGTGCAAGAATGGTTACGAAAGGAGAACCATGTGAAAGCTATTGGTTGGCTATCGTCCGGGTTCGGTGGGGCGCTGATAGCGCTTGCCACACTGGCAGGCGACTGCTGGTTTGATGTGGTGATGTTCATTCGGGACTGCGACCTGGTGCCTGGTCTAGCGTCGAATCATCCTGCTTTCTGGCTCGTTATCTGTCAATTTCAGTTGCTTGTATACGCAACGGGAGGGGTTTTATTGATTGTTGGCGTTGCCGGATTGTACGCAGGATTCTTTGTCGCGAGGCCGGTTGCTCCAGGCAGGTGCCCGTGCTGCGGCTATGACGTGAGTCATAGCCCGAGCAGCGTGTGCTCAGAGTGCGGGAGGAGTGTTCCGAGCGGGAGCCATTGTGTTTCCTGAAGCAAGCGCCTGGAGGTTACTATGGAGGTAATGCACATCCCCAGGCAGCTATTACTCATGTATTACTCATGAAAGCCAAGCACCTTTTTTGGGGGGAGCCCGAATAGCGAATAGGTGCGACATTCTCTACTAACATTTGCCTGTCTAACGGCCTTCGGAGTCGCTGCTCGTTGCGCGAGCACAAGTTGGGAGATGCCTATGGATGCGCGAGACGTCTCCTTTGCCGCGTCGCGGAATGTAGAATCTCGACTTGCAATCGGCAATCGCATTACTTTTTCCCGTGCGGACGCCTATGATCTTGAGCTTATTCCCGGGGTCTCAGACTCTCTGGCTCAAGGCCTGCTGAGATCTCGGCGCGAAATTTTGGCGGCCTCCCCAAGACAAGGATGCTCGGCTTTCACCCTTGTACACGGGGTGGGAAACTCAAAGGCAAGAGATCTTTGCGAGTACCTGATAGTTCAATAATAATCGCCATTGCCAGTTGAAGCGCTATCAGCAACTATGAGCGGGCCGCCGAAGCGACTATGAAATCTCAACAATTATCGGTTTTATTGAGCCTTATCGGCGTTACTCTGATTGGATACTTCACCTACTTTGAGGGCTACGATAGTCCAGCCCACTTTTTTTGGGACGAGAACTACCACGTTGCCCATGCCCAAAAGTATCTCAATGGCATATTTTTTATGGAGCCCCACCCTCCCCTCGGCAAGCTTCTCATTGCGCTTGGCGAGAAGCTTGTAGGGGCAAATCCTGACAATAGTCAGTTCATTGGCACTGACCATGCCCCCAAAAGTCCCGCGAACTTTTCTTTTCGGGGATACCGGCTCCTCCCGGCTCTTTTGGCCTGGGCCTCGGCACCGCTGCTGTTCCTTGTTGTTTTTGCGATTTCTGGAAATCTTTTCGCCTCCTTGGTGACCGCAGGATTTTATCTCTTTGATAACGCCCTCATTGTGCACTCACGGGGAGCTATGCTTGAGGGCCCACAATTATTTTTCCTGGTGGCCTCGTTGTTATCGTATGCAGTGTTGCGCGAGCAGGGGCTGAGAAGGAGCCTGTTCGCAATTGCATCGATTGCTTTCGGAGCTCTTTTCGCCTGTGTGGCGACAGTTAAAATTAATGGCCTTATCCTCCTTGTTGTACCTGTCATTTTGGCAATTGAATTGTGGCCGAACGTAAGACGTATAATTTCGTTCACGCTCCTTTCTTCGGCTGGCTTTTCCATCGTTTTCTTCGCTGTCTGGCAAATTCACTTTTCAATAGGCAGGACCATTAATCCCAGTCTTCCCGATCGCGGCTACTACCAGGCCTCGGACGCTTATAAGGAATTATTGTCAGGCGGAGCAGGTCCTTCGTGGACAGATTTTCCGTTAATGCTCGAGGACCACCTGCGCTTTGTAAGGCACTACGAGAAAGGTGTTCCTCAGCTTAACTATTGCAATAGGGAAGAGAACGGAAGCCCCTTCTTTTTTTGGCCGCTTGGCGGGAAGACCATTGATTATCGCTGGGAAAGAAGTGGGGATCTTACGCGCTACCTCTATTTGGTTCCCAATCCGGCGGTTTGGTGGACCTGTTTTGGAGCCGCTGTGCTGTCGGCCGGATTAACGATTGGGTGGCTGCTATTGCCGGGCGCCTATAAGCCCAAAGCCATGATTCCCCTGGTCGCTATGGTTTGCATGTACTGCGCTTATCTTATGGTGATGAGCCTCATTCCGCGCGTCATGTACCTCTATCACTACTTCATTCCGCTTATCTTAAGCATGGTGATGTTTGGCATTCTTATAGATTGCTTGACCCAGGTGGGACCCGTGCGTTTAGGATCTCGAGTAAAATTTGCCCTCATGGGGCTCAGTATGGCGAGCGTGCTCGTCGGGTACCGATTTATGATCCCCTTTACCTATTATTTGCCGCTAACCAATAAGCAGGTGCGGGCGAAGAATATTCTGTCCATTTGGGACTTACGATGCCCCGATAGCAAAGACCCCGATTGTGATCTTTCTAATCATTTTGCGGTTCCCACCTGCGATCCGAAAATTAAGCCGTCGCCGGATATCTCGATTAGCGGTATTCGTTCAGAAACCGGGACCCAAGACTGGGGCGAGCCTCGCCAGGGCGTAACGGTAGAACAAGAGCCCTTAGAGGTGGCGGGCGTCGGTTTTCGTGACGGCTTAGGGGTGCACGCCCACTCGTCATTCAGTTTTCCAGTCCGAAGAGGCTTCTATCGGTTCGTTGGCAAGGTTGGAATGCCCGATGCGGTGCTCAAGAAAACTACCGCGGGGGGAAGTGTTGTGTTTGAAATCTATGGCGATGGCCGGCTTTTGTGGTCCTCGGGTCTCACACGGCCGGGTGATTCAGCGAGACCTTTCGACGTTAGCATTGTAGGGGTTGATTCCGTGGAGCTTCGAGTGCTTGATGGCGGTGATGGAATTGATAACGACCATGCATGCTGGCTGGAACCGGAGTTTGTGAAGTGATGTGCAACAGCGCGCCAGGTGCTCCGCCTGCCGT
>CAZPBV010000080.1:0-8097 GCA_964584675.1 uncultured Bdellovibrionales bacterium | reverse complement strand
GCCGTTGCGCACTTTCTGCGTAGAGGCGTGACCTCCCCTCCCTTCTATTCTTGGGCCTTCTGTAGTTAGAGTTGTGATATCTCAAGTACTTGCGTGCTTGGCACAGAAGATGCTTTTTGTGCCCATTGTTGTGTGAGTGTCCTGCCCAAAAATTAACATGCAAGGATCCTGAGGGGGAGTATACCTATGCGCTCAAATGGCACGCTAGCCTCTGTTCTCGATATGCTTCTGAAGCCAATTCCATACCTTCCGGGTAATTCGCTGATCTCGCCGAGACCGCCTTCTCGGAACGAAGTCAAGCGAAGACGAGAGAAGAGGAAGGGGAAACGCCAACCGGCCCAGTTAGAGGGGAAAATGGGCGAGACCGCTCAACAATTCACCC
This sequence comes from uncultured Bdellovibrionales bacterium, assembly GCA_964584675.1. Lineage (GTDB taxonomy): Bacteria > Bdellovibrionota_C > UBA2361 > UBA2361 > JBGSMV01 > CAZPBV01. The sequence continues at coordinate 7,715 of CAZPBV010000080.1, read as the reverse complement.
TGAAGGGAGTCATTGAGCGCGGTTCGCGCACACCATATGCGCTCAATGGGAACGACTTCTCACTAGATAGTGACACTTGGATCTTCGGAGAAGTGCGAGTCGGTGCGGAAGCTACAGTCATTGGGCTTCGTATGAGTGATGTCACCTATGCCAAAAAGATAATTATTGGCGGCTGATATGGCTGAAGTAAATTTTTAGTAACTACTCTACTGAGCCACCGGGATTGGTCGAAGGGGTTCCACCCTAGCCCCTTCGACAATCCCATTTTTTTTTGCCATTCCGGCGTTCACTTCAATTACGTAACGGCTTGGCCTATCCACCCTCAGTTGAGCGGTCGAAAAAGGCGCGGTGTCGGAAATCACCCCCACAACCTCTAAGTTCTGATTAATAAAGATCATATCCAACGGCGCAGGCGTGTCCTTCATCCAAAATGTTTGAACGACCTGGGTAGGGAAAATAAAAATCATGCCGCCAAACGCAGGAATATCTTCCGCCCTTCGAAACATGAGACCCTTGGCGCGCTCGGACTCACTATCGGCAACTTCAAGCTGAAATCGCGGGGAAGTTGATCCATCAGCATGCCGAAACTGCACGGGAAAGAGAACGGCATGTTCCCGATACCATCCAAAACCCCACATCAGTAAAGCAAGCAGAGCGATTACTCCTGCAAGCCATAATGCCTGAGCGGTGTTGACGCGCTTCCAGCGTGCGTTGCTACCCATGCCCCTACCCTGCCTTTGCCTTCTTTATCGCTTCAGTCAGTGCCGGGACTGCCTGGTAGAGATCGGCAACGAGCCCGTAGTCGGCAACTTCAAATATTGGCGCGTCCCCATCCTTGTTGATAGCCACAATTGTCTTTGAGTCCTTCATTCCAGCCAGGTGCTGTATGGCCCCGGAAATGCCGACTGCGACATACAAATTGGGCGCAACGACTTTACCTGTCTGTCCCACTTGCCAATCATTGGGCGCATATCCCGAATCGACGGCGGCTCTGGAGGCGCCAACAGCCGCGCCGAGCGCATCCGCTAGCGGAAAAATATACTTCTCAAAATTCTCAGATGACTGCAGCGCCCTCCCGCCGCTGACTACCACCTCCGCGTCGGAGAGCTCGGGACGCGTGCCGCCTGATACCTCAAGTGACACAAACTGCGCCCGTGAAGATATTTCAGAAAGGGTCAGCGCTTGCGCCTCCCCATTTGCGGATCGCGGAGAAGCCGGCGCGAAGGCTGTTGTGCGAACCGAGATACAACGAAAATTTCCACACAGCTCAACATCGGCAAATACATTCCCGGCAAACATGGGACGCTTTAATGAGCCGTCATCATTAACGGCGGTGATGTCAGAAGCCTGAGCGCCGTCAAATGCCGCCACCACACGGGGAAGAAAATCCTTTCCAATACTAGTCGAGGCAAGAACGATGGTATCGCAATTATTGGACTTTGCGGCTTCGACCATGGCGGTGGCATATGCTTCAGCCAAATAGTTATGAAAGGCCGCCTCCTCGCTATACAGCGCTAACGAAACACCATAGCCCAAGGCTACCTTGGCAGCCTCAGCGGCCCCTGCACCAAGCGTTAACGTGCAGATGCGGTCGCGTCCCCACTTTGACTGCACCGCTTGCGCCGCAGTCAATGCGCACAGAGATCCCTTTAATATCTTACCCTGATGACTCTGTAGAAAGACAAGCACTCCTGCCATGACACTAGTTCCTTATTGGAAAACGTTACAAGATTTTAGCCTCATTCCCGAGGGCTTGAACCAATGCTTCGACACTGTCAACCTTCCGACCCCCTTGACGCGGGCTTGGCGGGTACATCTTGAGAATCTTTACTCTCACTTCAGCCGAAACGCCAAGGTCAGCGAGAGAAATCTCTTCGAGCGGCTTTTTCTTGGCTTTCATAATGCCAGGCAAGGAAGCATAGCGCGGCTCGTTCAGACGCAGGTCGGTTGACACGACGGCGGGGAGAGAAATGCGAATTGTCTCCAAACCGCCGTCTACCTCTCTCGTTACCAGGGCCTGGCTGTCAGATTCAACCACCAGCTTGGACGCAAAGGTCGCCTGGGGAAGTTCAAGGCGTGTAGCTAAGAGCTGAGGAGTTTGAGCTGCATCCGAGTCTATAGCCTGCTTGCCCATGATGACCAGCCCATAGGAAGACCGCCTATAGAGAGCAGTAAGTGCGCGCGCGGCCAAATCAGAGTCGAGCGGGCCATCGTGCTTCACCAAAATGGCGCTATCAGCGCCCATGGCAAGGGCATATCGTAGCTGTGCTGCGCAGTCATCGGGGCCAATCGATGCAACCACTACTTCTGTAGCTATATTCCCTTCCTTAAGACGCAAGGCTTCTTCTACCGCGATTTCGTCAAAGGGATTGACAATCCACTTAATGCCGTCAGTCTCAATCCCTGAGCCATCGGACTTCACCTTAATTTTCGCCTGATAGTCGGGCACGCGTTTTAGGGGAACTAGTATCTTCATCGACTCGGTCCTTAAATCAGTTAGCAGTGCTTATCAAATCACAGCGTCGAGAATCAGTCCACCAGGACAGTTTCACTGAGGGGCGGCTTGAGAAGCAAACGCTTTCCCTCGGCGGCGGTGCGGGCAATGGTTGGGTGAGTTTCAAAAAGTCGTGCTATCTGGCCAAGATGTTCTGCGGTTTGCATAATGAGCCTGCTCGCATCCCCCTCTGCCACGCCGGCTAGACGCAAGAGACCCGCGAATTCATTCCAATGAGAAGATTCCATCCAGGTCAGAGCGGTAACGGCGGCATCAGGGACGACCTCAACCTCAAGAGCGCGCTCACCTTGAAAGGCCTCTCGCACCCGATCGAGGCAAGCGGCAAGGTTATCGTACAATTCCTTTGGAATGGGGTTCTTGCGAATGGACAAGTAGTGTCGATGGGGGTCTCCGGCAATTGACGCCACCAGACCAACCAGTATTTGAACACTGAGATCCTCAAATAGAAAGTCACTCAGCGCCTCGCCGAGCTCCAATACAAGATTGGTGCACAAATGTGCCGCCCAGAGCCCTTTCTCGGTGAGGGCGCCCTGCTGTGTGTAGCCGAGGCGCTCAAGCCCGCCCAATACCTGGTGAAGCAGCGTCCGTTGCCGCGCGTCCAATTCATCGGCTTCTCTCAGAGATCTTCGAATCCGCTTCTCAGACCGTTTCATTGCCTCGGGCTTAAGAGTCGCTTGCGTGGACAGCCACTCTTGCTGATTTGCCGCAGTTTCGCGCTGCGCTCGCGCATGCTTACGGTCGAGAAAAGAGGCGAGACTGCGATCAACCGTATGCTGAAGATCGTCAACGCTTCGAAATTTAAGTAAGTTGAGAATGGTAGACGGAGATGCAAAATAGGCCGAGGTTAACGGTTCAGGCGGGCGCTGAGCAACTTCATGAATGACACGCGCATCCGAAAAGGGTCCCGGGGCCACCAGGCAAAATCCCACAACGTCTTTCCCGCGCCGACCGGCACGTCCCGACATTTGTTGAAATTCGGCCGCAGACAGGTTACGAAACCCCTCGGCTCCTCGCTTACTATGAGCGGTTACTATGACTGTACGAGCCGGGAAGTCCACGCCAGCGGCAACAGTTCCCGTTGCGACCATAATACGAAGAAGGCCCGATGACATCAGTTCTTCAAGCAACAGACGCCACATGAGCAACTGGCCGGCATGGTGAGCCCCGACACCAGTAGTAACCAGCGCTTCGTACTGCGAATGGTTAGTGACGATAGATCGATCAATCCCGTAGTGAGACACAATTCGAGCAACCTCGGTTTCCAATTGCGCCCGCTGAGCGCTCAAGAGCGCCGCCGAACGGCTGCGTGCGAGCCGGACAATGTCAGCGTCACATTGCTTGCGAGACGTGCGAAACAAAATTGCCGGGAGAAGTTTGTCGCTCTCGAGTTCAGCAATAATTTTTGTAATGGGAAACTCAGATTCCATTCAGCGCACGCATATCCGACTATCGCCGTCCCCTTCCTCTTTGCCGTGGCCCACGAAAGCCCCCTCGCCGCCGTAGACGGGTGCCGCTACGGTCGAGACCAAAGGAGGCGTAATAATGCAGCACTTCACCAAAAAGTTGCCCTTTTTCATTTCGGAGCGGGATAACTCCAAATTCGGGATGCAGAAATCCCAATCTCAATTCCACCGGGCGGTGGTCGCGAACCACTACTTGACATGGTTTGCCCCGGACCTCTTCCAGCCAAGCCGCGATTTCTTCGGAATTGGAAATGGACGCCGATAGCATCAACAGAGTCGTGGAGCGCGGGGTTAAAATAATACTCTCCTCCCAGACAGGGCCTCGTTGCGGGTCGGCTATGAAGTGGACTTCATCGAGAACCACCAGGGAGTAACGCTCTGAGGAACGGTACAATTCGTTGCGGTAGATCTCTGTGGTGGCGACCACGAGGTCCGCATCCCCCTCAATCTTTCGATCTCCAGTCAGGAGTCCAACCCGGTGGTCAGGTTCAAAGCGCTGTTTAAAATCAGCAAACTTTGTGTTGGAGAGAGCCTTGAGCGGGGTCGTGTATACCGCTCGAAGGTTTTGTTCCAACACCGAGCGAATGGCCTCAAGAGCAATATAGGTCTTCCCCGCACCCGTAGGTGCAACCACGAGAGTATCGTGAGAGTCTGTCACGCTTGCAATGGCCTCGCGCTGGAATTCATCGATCTCAAACGGCGCCGCCCGGGGAGATCCCATCCCTCGGAAGAGAGTTGAGCGAGCGCTATCCAAAAATGCTCGCTTGCTCATATCCTACTCGTATGGGGAAAACGCCGAAAATGTAATTCTCCTTCCGATCCGAGGCAGCGGAAAATGACGGTCTTAATGCAAATCAAATCTACAGGAAACAAATCGCCTCACTTCCGGGCACTCGCACGCTCGCAAACCGGCTAGATTACCCATAAAACGCACCTCGCCACCAAAGAGCCCAATAATGATGTCTACAACCGGGAGCAGTCGGCGCAAATCGTGGCTCACCATGATCGTCGTCGGCTTATACTCCCGGTGAAGGTCTACAATAAGTTTCATAATGACACTACTAGCGACAGGGTCAAGACCGGAGGTCGGGTCATCAAGCAGTACAAACTGAGGACGCGCAACCAAGGTGCGAGCGAGGGATACCCTGCGCCTCATTCCGCCACTCAATTGCCCCGGCATCTTGGCCGCCGCCTTTACCAGTCCGACACGTTCTAGAATGGCCTCAACCTTATCACGCACCTCGACCTGCCGTCGTCTTGGCAGAGTAAAAGTGGGCACTCGTCCCCCGACCAGGGGAAAGGCTACATTGTCAAAGACATTGAGCGAATCGAATAAGGCGCCTTCTTGAAACATAAGAGCGACCGAGTTCCTCGATCGATCAAGGCCCATAACTTCGCCCGAGTCGCTACGGGCGATTCCTCCCAAAATCTTGATAAGAGTGCTTTTTCCGCCACCACTTGGACCAATTAGCCCTACGATACTCCCGGTCGGAATCGCAAAAGTCACATCCTTGAGCACTGGTCGAGCGCCAAAGCCTCGAGAAATATGAGTGGCGCTAAGCGTAACCGGTTTTATCTCGTTCATCAATTCGCTTCCCATAGCAATCTTGAGACTCCTCGAGCTGCCTGCGGTGAGCGAAGTTCTCGCTGAGAATAGACAAAATGCTCTTCTGCTCATCCCACGTTGAGGCCCGGCAAAGATCCTTGCGCCAAGCATGCCCTCGTCCCATCTGAGAGACGAGCTGTTTAAACCGCCCGACACACACTTTGGGCGAAAATTGCTCTTCTAGCAACCGAGCGTAGCGCTCCAGGACGGCAAGCGCAATCGAATGTTCCAAACCACAGCGCGGACCTCTTTTCGCCAAGATGTCGGAGAAAATATGAGGATTCATGAGCGCTCCCCGGCCGATGAAGAGGCCGGCGATATTCCCGCCTCCCGCTTGCGGCAGTCGAGACTCAGCTGATGGATAGTCCACAACGTCTCCGCTGCCGAGCACGGGGATGCCGACCTGCGCCGCAACGAGCTCGACAATTTCCCAATCCGCAGTCCCCCTGTACAGCTGAGACCGCGTGCGTCCGTGAATAGCTATAGCATCAATCCCCGAATCTTCGGCAATTCTTGCTATCTCGAGAGCATTGAGCGAGCTCAAATCCCACCCGGACCTCATCTTAAGAGTAAGGGGCGCCGTGACTGCCTTTCGTACTTCACTCAGAATCCGGGCTAAATGACGAGGCTGCCGCATGAGTTCACAGCCACCGCCTTTCTTCACTACTTTAGGCGCCGGACAACCGCAGTTTATATCGATGACATCGGCTCCCGAATCTTCGGCCATTCGAGCACCATCTCGCATTCTGTCGACGTCGTACCCGAAGATCTGAATTCCGGCCGGACGCTCATCGGGAAACAGTCGTAGCATCTCGAGCGTTCTGGGAACGCGGCGTGTCATGGCCTCAACAGATACGAATTCAGTAAAGACCAATCCAACGGCGCCCGGGTTGAGCTGTTTAATAAGGCGCCGAAATGGGGCACTTGTTACACCGCTCATTGGGGCAAGCACTAGTGCGGGCTGGATTTCAAGCTTGCCGATTCTATAAGAGCGCACTGCCATAGTAGTTCTAGTAAATTTCAGCTAAAGGCATTTTACGAGCGTCTCACGACTGGCCTAAGCAACTTCGAACGCGCCGCGAAAGCTCCTCTATCGTGAAGGGTTTTTGAATAAAATCAAGGCCACCGCTATCGAGAACACGGCGAACAGATTCCTCGGAAGTATATCCGCTAATGAGCATGACGCGCGCGGAAGGATCCATTTCACGGAGTTTTGCAAAAACGCGCTCTCCGGAAAGTTGCGGCATGAGCATGTCGAGGATAACTAAATTTATCGGGTCCGGGCTCCCGGAATACTTTTCCAATGCTTCAAGCCCCGAGGCTGCCGTCTCAACTCTATACCCTAGGTGCTGAAGGCTAATAGCGAGAACGTTCCGCACCGGCGATTCGTCATCGACGACCAATATGCGCTCATTGGATAAAGAACGAAGAACCCCAGTCTCTTCCGCAGATGAGGCAATGTTGGTTGAGCTTGGCTGATCGATGAGTGGCAAGAAAACCCGAACTTCGGTTCCAGCACCGATCTGAGATGCTACTTCTATCCCGCCGCCAAGTTCCTTGATGATGGCATCCACGGTTGCAAGGCCTAATCCGGAACCTTTCCCCAGCTTGGTTGTAAAATACGGCTCAAACATTCGACGCATGACGTCGGGAGACATCCCTTGCCCGTTATCCCGGACGATCAGACAAACATAAGAGTCGCACGGTAAGTCGCGGGACCGAAGAGCCTTCTCAAGAATATCGCGGCGCGACTCTTGACCCAGCGCCACGTTAATAGTTCCCTCTTCGCCAAGCGCCTCGCCTGCATTTACCACCAAATTGATAATGACCTGGGAAAGGCGGCCTTCGGCGCCAAGAACATGATACGGCGACGGTGGGATCGAGACATTGAGCGCAATCTGGGGGGATATCGCGGCCCGCAGCAGCTTCGTTGTGCGCAGCACCAACTCGCCAAGGTCCACCTCGGTCGAAAGGTCTGAATCGTCGGCTTTGGAGTACCTAAGAATTTGCTGAGTCATGCCAGTGGCCTTTCGGGCGCCGTCTTCGATTGACTGCAGCGAATCTATGTGCGGCCCACGCTGCGGGAGGACGTTCTTGAGGTAGCTCACATGACCAAGAATACCAGCCAAAA
>CAZPBV010000079.1:10945-11200 GCA_964584675.1 uncultured Bdellovibrionales bacterium | reverse complement strand
GTGGTGATGTGCTTGCGAATGCAGTTGGAACGCCAGGAGCAGCACTTCGTTCCCTCGCTCGAAGAGTATAGCCGTGAGTACGGGGTGAACGAGGTGACTCTTAAGAAGTACGCGCCTCGCGCAGTGGTGATGCACCCCGGTCCGGTTAATCGCGGGGTAGAACTTTCGAGCGCTGTGTATGACGGCCCGCGATCGTTAATCGATAAGCAAGTTCGAAACGGAATCGCGGTTCGTATGGGGGTTCTGTTCACCCTT
>CAZPBV010000079.1:3106-10935 GCA_964584675.1 uncultured Bdellovibrionales bacterium | reverse complement strand
GGGCGGAATTGGCGTGTCAGGCAAGCAGAGCGGAGGCAGCGAGCAAAACGGTGTTGCCCCGGAGGAATCGGAATCGGGCCGTGCGCGCTCTGGAAAGGAGGTAAAGGCGGCATGATCCTCATTAAGAATGGACTCCTTATTGATCCGGCTTCTGAGCGCCAGGGCGAGTATGATGTGTTGGTAGATGGCGGCCGGGTAACTCTGATTGCTGAGCGCGGGCAGATTCCACAATCGGTTCTTGCGCATGATGCGACGATAGAAATTATTGATGCGCAAGGGCAGTGGGTTCTTCCGGGATTAGTGGACCTCCATGTGCATCTTCGGGAACCAGGGTTCGAATGGAAGGAAACCATAGAAAGCGGAGCGCAGGCGGCACTGCTCGGAGGGTACACGACAATTTGTTGCATGGCTAATACACGTCCGGTCAATGACCATGCCGAGGTTACTCGTTTTATCGTTGAAAAGTCGGAGGCGCTTGGGCGCGGACTTGGGGCGGATGGTGGCTTCGGTGCTCACGTGCTTCCTTTGGGCGCGGTCACCAAGGGACTTGCTGGTAAGGAAATGGCGCCACTTTCGGAACTGTATCATGCCGGCTGTGCAGCTTTCTCTGATGATGGTGAGCCCGTATATAATGCAGGTCTTATGCGCCGCGCGCTCGAGTGGTCAAAGATGCTCGGTGTTCCCATTTGTTGCCACGAAGAAGATAAGACAATTACGGCCGGCGGCTGCATGAACGAATCCCACCTTTCTGCGCGCATGGGATTGCGCGGCATGCCCTGCGTGGGGGAAGAGGTTCTCATCGCTCGCGATATTGAGCTGGCGCGGGATACGGGCGGGCACGTCCACCTATGTCATGTTTCGACGGCGCGCGGGGTGGAACTCGTGAGACGGGCCAAGCAGGACGGCATTCATGTGACAGCCGAGGTGACGCCCCATCACCTGGTTCTCACCGAGGAGGATATTGGGGATTATGACACTAATTTCAAGATGAGCCCACCGCTGCGGTCCGCTGGCGATAGTACTGCTCTATTAGCAGGACTGCGAGACGGGGTTATTGATGTCGTAGCAAGCGACCATGCTCCGCATGAAAGAGACAGTAAGCAGGTTGAGTTTGACCGGGCGGCGTTTGGAATTTTGGGACTGCAAACGAGCTTGTCTGTGACCTTAGAGCTGGTGCGCAAGGGGGCTCTTACCCCGCGGCGTGCCGTTGAGGTGTTGAGCGGCGGGGCGCGCAAAATTCTAGCGAACAGAGACTTGGGGCGAATTGATAGGGGCGACCGGGCGGATATCGCAATTGTAGACCCGGCGCGCGAATGGAAGTTTTCGGAGTCAGAAGTACGATCGTTGAGTTTGAACAGCCCGTTTATTGGTAAGACTCTCACTGGTAAGGCGACAACGGTTCTTGTGAATGGCAACCTTGTTGTACGGGGTGAGGAGGTTGTAGGGAAAGGGGAGATGGTGAGGAGGAGAGTGGCATGAGTGGGCAGATGAGTAAACGGATGCCAGCCATTCTTGCCTTGGCAGATGGCACGGTGTTTCAGGGGGTTGGCTTCGGAGCAAACGGGTCTCAGGGGGCCGTCGGTCTTGGAGAAGTAGTATTTAATACCTCCATGGGTGGCTACCAGGAAATTTTGACCGATCCGAGCTATGCCGGCCAAATGGTAACGTTCACCTGTCCGCATATCGGTAATGTGGGGTGCAATGAGGCCGATATGGAAAGCTCTCGGATATTTGCCAGCGGGGTAATTATTCGTGATCTTACCCTGCGGGAATCCAATTTCCGGTCTCAAGAGTCGCTGGATGCCTTTCTTCTTTCCCGCGGTGTTCCGGGTATTGCCGGAATTGATACTCGAAAATTGGTTTGTCACTTGCGTGACCATGGGGCCCAGATGGGGGCAATTGGATGCGACAGCAGTTTGAGTGTGGACGAATTGATTGATCGCGCCCGTCAGGCAGGTTCAATGGAGGGCAAGAATTATGTTCGAGCGGTGACATGCGATAAGCCGTTTCCGTGGAATGAAGGAACGTTCCAATGGAGCGGCTCTCAACAGCAAAGGGCATCATCCGGCAGTTACCGAGCCTATTCTCAGGAAGAACTGGCCTCGCGCCCGCACGTCGTAGCGTTAGATTGCGGGATTAAATATAACATCCTGCGGCTCTTGGTTGACGTTGGGTTTCGGGTGACTGTCGTGCCGGCCACAAGCGGTGCCGACGAAATTCGTGCGTTAAATCCGGACGCGTTGTTCCTCTCTAACGGACCGGGCGATCCTGCCACCTTGGGAGATGTCGTGTCTTGCGTCTCGCAGCTTATCGGTCAATTACCCATCTTTGGCATTTGTCTGGGACATCAAATTCTAGGCCAGGTTTTTGGCGCCCGTACCTATAAATTGAAATTTGGTCACCGCGGTGGCAACCATCCGGTCATGGACTTGGGCACAAAAAAGGTGGAGATAACCGTACAGAATCATGGATTTGCGGTGGATCCATCGGGGCTTCGTCGTGAAGTGGAAGTCTCGCACCTCAACCTCAACGATCAGACCGTGGAGGGATTGTCCGCGCCGGGCTACCGAGCCTTTTCAGTACAGTACCATCCGGAGTCCTCTCCCGGGCCTCATGATTCAAATCATTTATTTCGGCGTTTTTTCGAGCTAGTAGTGACACCTTAGGAATTCATAGACGTTATGCCAAAGAGAACTGACATATCCTCCATTCTGCTTATCGGCTCCGGTCCAATAGTTATCGGGCAAGCATGCGAGTTTGATTACTCCGGCACCCAGGCAATTAAGGCTCTTAAGGAAGAGGGATATCGCGTCATCCTGGTCAATTCGAATCCCGCCACGATTATGACCGACCCGGAGTTTGCGGATCGTACCTACATTGAACCCCTGACACCAGATTTTGTGGAGCAAGTTATTCGCGAGGAGCGTCCCGATGCGGTGCTGCCGACCATGGGAGGACAGACGGCTCTTAATATAGCGATTGAACTGGCCGAGCGTGGAGTCTTTGAGCGATATCAGTGCGAACTGATAGGGGCGAAAATTGAGTCAATAAAGACCGCCGAGGATAGGGATCTCTTTCGTAAGGCCATGGATGAAATCGGCTTGGATTCGGCCCACAGTGGATTGGCAAGGAGCGTTGAGGAGGCAGAGATGTTGGCGGAAGTCATTGGATTTCCGCTTATTTTGCGGCCCTCGCGCACCCTGGGCGGCTCTGGCGGCGGAGTGGTGCGAGATGCTTCGGAGTTGAAGCGAAAAGTTTCTTATGCTCTGTCGCTCAGCCCAAACCACGAGGTTTTGGTAGAGGAATCTCTCCTTGGGTGGAAAGAAATTGAACTTGAGGTGATGCGCGATCTTAAGGACAACGTGGTCATTGTGTGTACGATAGAAAATTTCGACCCCATGGGAGTACATACTGGTGATTCTATTACCGTCGCGCCGATTCAAACTTTGACTGATAAGGAATACCAGAGCATCCGCGATGCTGCCATTCGGGTGATGCGTCGTATTGGGGTGGACACGGGCGGTTCCAATGTGCAATTTGCAATCAACCCTAAAGACGGCCGCGTCATCATTATTGAAATGAATCCGCGCGTTTCGCGTAGCTCTGCTCTGGCCTCAAAAGCAACGGGATTTCCTATAGCAAAAATAGCGGCAAAATTGGCGGTTGGCTATACCCTGGATGAGATACCGAATGACATCACCCGCGAAACGCCGGCCTGTTTCGAGCCATCCATCGACTACGTGGTTGTAAAGAGTCCGCGCTTTAATTTTGAGAAGTTTCCATTGGCCGACTCGACACTGGGGACTCAGATGAAGTCAGTCGGCGAAGCGATGGCGATAGGAAGAAATTTTCAGGAGGCGCTTCAGAAGGCTATGTGCTCGATGGAGCAGAGCACTTATGGCTTTGATCGATCGGCCTTGGTGAAGGGGTTGGGGCGAGGGGAGATCTTTGAACAATGTAAAAGACCCACTCCCGACCGGCTTTGGCTTCTTGCGGAAGCATTGCGGCTTGGGCACTCGGTAGAGTCTCTCTATCATGCAACTGGCGTTGACCCTTGGTTCCTTTCTCAGATTGAAGACATCGTTCGGGAAGAGAGTCTCGTTGCAGAGGAGGGACTTGAAGCCCTGAGTGTCGTTCGCCTGAAGGGCCTGAAGGCGAAGGGATTTTCGGACCGGCGTCTGGCGCAGCTCTGCGGTGTTGCTGAAGAGCAGATTGAGCGTCTTCGCAAGAGCGCAAGGGTGAAGGCCGGCTATCGACAGGTGGATACTTGCGCAGCGGAGTTTGTGGCTCACACCCCGTACCTGTACTCGGCATACGATGATGCTGATGAGGCTCCGCCATCGACGAAGAGAAAAATCGTCATACTGGGCTCCGGTCCCAATCGGATTGGGCAGGGTATCGAGTTTGATTACTGCTGTGTTCATGCGGTGATGGCGCTGCGGGAAGACGGTTTTGAGACCATTATGGTCAACTGCAATCCGGAAACAGTCTCAACAGACTACGACATTAGCGATCGGCTCTACTTTGAGCCGCTCACCCTGGAGTCTGTGATTTCGATTGTGGAGCGTGAAAGGCCGGACGGAGTCATTGTGCAGTTTGGCGGGCAGACACCGCTCAAGTTATCGCAAGAGCTAGCCAAGCGTGGCGTTCCGATCATTGGAACGAGCGTCGAGTCAATTGACGTGGCTGAAGATAGGGAACGTTTTAGCGCGCTTGTTGAATCGCTCGGCCTCAAGCAGCCGGACAGTATGACGGTTCGCTCAGTGGACGAAGCTTTTTCGGCGACAAAGCGCTTGGGGTATCCAGTCATGTTGCGGCCATCGTTTGTTCTTGGCGGGCGGGCGATGCGCATTGCGATGTCGGATGAAGACTTGCGCTCCTATGTTACTGAGTCGGTGCAAGTATCGGAAAATAAGCCGGTATTGATCGATCATTTTTTGCATAATGCCATCGAGGTAGATGTCGATGCCGTGAGTGACGGAGAGGATGTGGTTATTGCCGGGATTATGGAGCATATCGAGCGAGCTGGTATTCATTCGGGCGATAGCTCATGCTGTATTCCGCCGCAGACTCTTTCGCGCCCAATTATTGACGAGTTATCGCGTCAAAGCGTCGTTTTAGCCAGAGCTCTTAAAGTGTGCGGGCTCATGAACGTGCAGTTTGCGGTCACCCCCGATGGAGTCGTGTACGTGCTTGAGGTAAATCCTCGTGCTTCGCGGACCGTGCCGTTTGTGAGCAAGGCAACCGGTATTCCCTGGGCTAAGGTTGCCGCGCGAATAATGGCTGGGAAAAGGCTCTCCGATATCGGCATCGGTAGCTCCATGCCGCCTGTCTGGGAGCGCCTCGAGTTCGTATCTATGAAAGCGTGCGTATTCCCATTTCGAAAATTTGAGGGTGTAGACACTGTTCTTGGTCCGGAAATGAAGTCTACCGGTGAGGTGATGGGAATTGACGACTCCTTTGGCGGAAGCTTCGCTCGCGCCCAACGTGCCGCTGGGATCCGATTGCCGCAGGCGGGGAAGGTTTTTGTGAGTGTCGCCGATTCTGATAAGAGCGAACTGTTAGAGGTGGTGCGTCAGCTTGGAAATGCCGGGTTTTCTTTTGTAGCGACCTCCGGAACTGCCGCGCATCTGTCCCGGCACGGATTTTCAGCGGAGTGTATTAATAAGGTACGTGAGGGGTCCCCTCATATAGTAGATGCTCTTGGGCAGGGCGAGATTGCGATGGTCATTAATACTCCCGAAGCTCCTGGCACCCATCTTGATTCTCGTTCAATTCGGTTGGTAGCTAATGAGCTGGACGTGCCGACGTATACAACCATAGCCGCGGCGCGAGCTGCGGCTATGGCTATCTGTATGACGAAGAGAGATAAGGACCGTCCCCATGAAGGAGTGTATCGGGTAAAGGCTTTGCAGGATTATCATGCTGAGCTCGATAGCTCTCCCAGACCGGTTGCCGCTCACGCTGGTGCCTGACGTTGGCACCGCATATGACCTGTAAAGGAGGACTTATGACTACTGGGAGGAAGCGATGAAACGTCCAATGACACCCAATGGGTATCGAAAATTACGTGATGAATTGCGAAAATTTAAGAGCATGCGCCCCGAGCTTTCCCGAGCCATTGAGGTGGCCAGAGCGCATGGCGATATTTCGGAGAATGCCGATTACGATGCCGCAAAAGATAAGTCAGGCATGGTCGAGGCAAAGATTCGAGATATTGAAACGAAACTTTCTAATGCAGAAGTGATAGATCCCCAAAAGATTGGGCAGCGGGAGCGCGTGGTTTTCGGCTTGTCGGTTCGTATCAGTGATATTGATTCCGGCGATGAGCGCACCTTGCATATCGTGGGAAGTGACGAGTCGGATGTCGAGAAAGGCTTCATCTCGTTTGAGAGTCCGCTCGGAAAAGGGCTCATTGGCAAGTCACTCGGTGATGTTGCTCGGGTTCAGCTTCCTGGAGGAGCGCGCGAGTTTGAGATCTTGGATGTATTTTGCGGGTACGAAGATGCCTCTGTTGCCGGGGAGAGTGATTCTCTGGAGGAAGAAGAGCGGAGCGAGAAGTAGAAATTGGAGGTCGGATAATGCGAAAAGTCTTTGTCGCCAGTGCGTGCCGGACCGCCATCGGATCTTTTGGTGGAAGTCTATCGCACCTCAGTCCGCAGGAGCTGGGGACCATATGCGCGCGCGCGGCCCTGGAACGCGCGTTCGGCTCGGGGCCTATACATGTTGATGAGGTAATTGTCGGCAACGTTCTTGGCGCGGGGCACGGCATGAATGTCGCCCGTCAGATTGCCCTCAAGAGCGGGCTTTCGGCGGCTACTTCGGCCTTTACCGTTAACAAGGTTTGCGGTTCCGGTCTCAAGGCGGTGGCCTTGGGAGCGAGCGCCATTATGTGCGGAGAGTCTGAATGTGTTCTGGCCGGCGGTGTTGAAAGCATGTCGCAGGCAGGATTTGTTTCATTACAGGCCCGTTGGGGAAGTCGCCTCGGTCATAGCGAGCTGAAGGATATTATTTTGCAGGATGGGCTAACCGACTTTTTTGGGGGCTGTCACATGGGAGTGACGGCCGAAAATTTGGCGAAGCGCTATGATATTTCGAGGTTGGAGCAAGACGAATTTGCACTTGAGAGTCAGCAGCGAGCCGCTCGGGCCATTGCCGCCGGCGACTTTCTGGAAGAAATTGTACCCATCCCCCTTTATAAGAAGGGTGTTCAGGTGGGTGTGTATGATAAAGATGAGTATCCGCGTCCCGACACCAGCGTCGATGCCCTCTCGAAGCTCAAGCCGGCGTTTCAGGCCGGTGGGACTGTCACGGCGGGAAATGCGTCGGGTATCAACGATGGCGCCGCCATGGTGGTGCTTGTCTCGGAGGGGCGGGCGCGAGAGCTTGGATTACTGGGCGCGGGAAGTTCGTCCCTGCCGGAGATCCTGGGATTCGCATCCGGTGGAGTAGAGCCGGAAGTAATGGGACTTGGTCCTGTGGAGGCAGTCAAGAAACTTGTGACACGTACGGGGACCGAGCTTTCGTCAGTCGATATTGTCGAATCTAACGAGGCTTTTGCAGCACAAGCCATTGCGGTGAATCGCGCAATGGGATGGGACCTCGGCAAGGTAAATCCACAGGGCGGAGCGATAGCCCTTGGTCACCCGATTGGGGCAAGTGGGGCGCGTATTTAGGTAACGCTGCTCCATAGTCTCAAACGCCGAGGGTCCCATCAGGGTGTTGCAACCTTATGTGTTGGTGGCGGGCAAGGAATTGCGGTATTGGTTAGGCGATAGGCTGGACCGGGGCAGCATTCGTGATAGCGCAAGAGACGATTGAAGAAATTA
>CAZPBV010000079.1:2650-3096 GCA_964584675.1 uncultured Bdellovibrionales bacterium | reverse complement strand
CGCTTCGCCGGCAGGGAAGTCAATTGGTCGGCTTATGCCCTTTTCACGCCGAACGTACTCCATCCTTTCATGTCAGAGATGACTCCTTCTACCATTGCTTCGGATGCGGAGAGTCAGGAAATGTTATTACCTATGTTATGCGAACCAGCGGACTATCTTTTCCGGAAGCGGTTGAGGAGCTGGCGCAGCGCGGTGGTATTACCATTAAGCGAATTGGGGGAAAGGGGAACGAGAAGGACCGTAGTGGGGATCGGTTGCTGTTGTCGCGCATCAATCGGGCTGCCGGAGCATTTTTTTGGCACTCCCTGAAGGAGGCTCCCGAATCTGTTCAGGCGTATGTTCGCGAGCGAAATATTTCTGAGGAAGCTAAGCAGGTGTTTGGACTTGGATTCGCTCCTTCGGTTAGCACGGCTCTGCGAGATTTTCTAAAGGCCAAGAAGTTTGAT
>CAZPBV010000079.1:2152-2640 GCA_964584675.1 uncultured Bdellovibrionales bacterium | reverse complement strand
GGCCGGCCTGATGAAGCGAAATCAGCGCGGCGAAGGGTATGATACCTTCCGGTCCCGCCTCATCTTTCCAATTTTCGGCGATAATCGCCGTATCATAGGCTTTGGCGGAAGAATCATTCCAGCCCTTCTTGATTCAGAATCCCTTCAAAAGAGCCCTAAATATCTCAATTCATCTGAAACGCCCCTGTATCATAAAAGCAAGGTTCTCTATGGCCTTCCGCAAGCGCTGACAACGCTACGGGAGCGTGACGAGGCCGTTATTGTGGAGGGATATCTGGATGTCATTGGATTGTGGCAGGCGGGGGTCAGGAATGTCCTTGCAACCTGCGGCACCGCGTTGACGGAAGCGCACGTAGAGCGGCTTAAACGTCTCGTAAAGCGCATTGTGCTGCTGTTTGACGGCGATGATGCTGGGCGGGCGGCGGCCGCAAAATCATTTTCGGTGTTTTTGAATAGCGGCCTCGATGTTGGTGTAGTTTTCCTACCCG
>CAZPBV010000079.1:0-2142 GCA_964584675.1 uncultured Bdellovibrionales bacterium | reverse complement strand
ACGTTAGCTCGCGCTCATGGAACAGGGACCGCGACGAAGCTTGCCGAATTTTCGCGCGTGAGTTTACTCGAGTGCTATTTCCGTTCCCGACTTTCGAACTATGGCGTCACGAACATCGGCGAGCTCGGCGCTGCCCTGAAGGGGAAGGTAAGCGGAGAGATCGGTAGTACCCTTGCCCAGGTGACAAATGCGGTAGAGCGAGCTGAACTGATTGAGGAAGCCGCCCTTCTGCTGCGAGCCGAGCCTTCTTTGCTGGAGGATATTGTAAACGGCTCTTCCACGGTTATTTCAAATCGCGGCCGCGATACTGTCGAAGTTCTGGCATCCAGCGCAGATGAAGAATTAGGTCGAATCCCGGAGGTTTCAGCTCTTCCCCTGCTGGATCAAGAAGTTCTGTTAGCGGCAATGGCGGAAAAACACGGGGTGCCGACTGAGATTCTGCGGGATGCGGAGCTTTGCTCCGTTTTAGCTCCGTCAAGCCTCATGTTCATTGATGGACTTCGGGCGGTCTTTGGGGTTGAAGCCACCGGGGGGGAGCGAATGGTGACTGACCGTAACGGGCCGGACAGTCCAGAGGCCCAGAAAGAGCGGATTAGGGAGCTATTGAAGAAATTTGGTCTTACTTGGAAAATCCATTGGCGTTTAGCTCATGAGATGGCCCAGTACCCGGGGGCACGTGTGGATGAAATGCTGAGGCAGTGCCGTCTGAATGTAAGAAAAAATAAGTTAAATCAGGCTATTAAAGAGATCGACAGGCGTCTCACCGAGGTTTCGGACGATTGTGAGAGAGTTTGTTTACATCAGGAACGCCTACAGATGGCTCGACAACTTCAGTCCGTATCTCAATTGGGGAGTTCCTGAGGGGGTAGAGACAGTGCTAGTCTCTGGACTTCCTCTTATTTTAGAGGGATGGATGGGCTGAAAATGGCCCCTTTTTTTGGTCGGTTTATGGATTTATTGAGGTTTAGTCGTTAAATTATCAGACATCCTAAATTTTCAAAGCATAATTGTGTTGATAGTGCGTTTTTTGGTGGTGAAGCCGCGTGGTGGGAAAAAAGACAAGAATTCTTAAAACTTCGAAGAAAAAGCCGGTAAATAGGCTTGCTGGAAAAAAGGTACGTGGAACGGGGGCTCGCGGGAGCACTTCCAAAGCCGTACGTTTAAAGGCCGGTACCAGAAAGGCGATTAAGCCTAACGTTTTGCCGCCGAGCGTTCGTTCGGATACGAGGGTGGGAAAAAAGCTCTCCAGGGAAGAAGTTGCAGCTTCTCTGCGGATGGGTGGCCGTGGAAGTAAGCGGGTGACCTTAGGCGGGAAGTCGTCAGATGTTTCCGGCGAGCATGACCAGCATTTTCGCGGCGTTCCATTGAAGGGCGCCGGTGGAGGAATGTCTGAGCGTGGCAAGGCGCTATTAGCCAGAGCGAAAGGCAGCGCCTCTCGCCTGGGGGCACGAAATTCGGAGCGTCATGCCGGGCCGGGGCGGGACCGTAAAGCTCAGGACGGTGGGGCTGGAGCTCTGCGTCAAGTGGGAGCGAGAAATGATATGGGCCCTGCTGGCGGGCTTGTGGAAAATCTGGTTGGCGTTGATGGCCTGGACAAGGGGCTCGATGACGCTGGTGAACTACTTGGAGAGGTGGATGCCGCCGGAAAAGGCGAGGGAGATCTTGACGTTGATCGATTGATAGATCTGGGCAAGGAAAAGGGCTACCTGACGCTTGAAGATCTCAATGAGGCGCTTGAGGGAGATAGTGTTTCTGAAGAGCAAATTGACGACGTCATATCTATGTTCGGGGAACATGATATCGACATTGTCGAGAATGGCCCTGACGGAGCCGAGGGCGAAATAGCGTCTGATTTTCATGAGTCAAGCCCCGGCGATGAGCTCGAAGACGCTTCTATCGGAAAGAGCACGGATCCAGTTCGCATGTACCTTCGGGAGATGGGCAACGTCAGTTTGCTCACTCGGGAGGGAGAGGTTGAGATCGCCAAGAAAATTGAAGCGGGTCTCATTGCCGTGCGAGAGCAGACTCTTTGCCAGCCGGCATCTTTAGCCTACGTGGTCTCCCTTTTTGACAAAGTGAAAGAGGGGAAGATTCGTTTGCGGGACCTTTTTGCAGAGGAAGAGGCCGAGGAGGAAAAGGAGG
>CAZPBV010000078.1:0-11223 GCA_964584675.1 uncultured Bdellovibrionales bacterium | reverse complement strand
ATGTCCGAAGGTCCCCCCAAGATGCGTAAATCTGGGGGACACCCCTATACTGGCTGCAAAAGCGGTTGGAATCGATCAGGTTTTTACCGCCCCAACGATGCTTTTTTTGGGGCGGCCGGTATACACTCCGAGCCGAAGTTCCTTCGCCTGTCGGGCATGGAACAAGGCCGTGGGCGTACTGAATGTGCTTTGCCTGGCAAGTAAAGACTTCGGAGCCTGCCGAGGTAGTGCTAGAAATGGCGCTACCCCCCGTATTAGGAAAGGAGCAATGATGCATGTCTTAGAAGATTCGCACGGCCGAACGTTTTCTTATCTGCGCCTTTCGGTTACGGATGTGTGCAATTTTCGCTGTGCCTATTGTTTGCCGCACGGCTACGAAAAGCCATCGAGTAAGTTGCCCGAGCTCTCGATTTCCGAGATGGAGTGCTTAGTTCGTGCTTTTGTTTCTTTAGGGGTCTGGAAGGTCCGTTTGACCGGTGGCGAGCCGACAGTACGGCGAGACATTGTTGACATTGTTCGCACAGTCGCCGGAACCCCTGGGGTGAGAGCTGTCGGCCTCACCACGAATGGTTATCGAATACGCCCCTTGCTCCCGCCGCTTCGGGATGCCGGGCTTACCCACCTCAATGTGAGTATTGATACGCTCGACCCCGTCGATTTCCGAACTATCACGGGGCGTGATCGCCTGGCTGAGATTCGATCTGCGGTCGAGGAGGCATTGGAAATTGGCATGCCGAGTGTGAAAGTTAATGCGGTTCTCCTGAAATCGTATACGTGGACAACCTTGTCTGCGTTCACGGACTGGGTGTTTTCTACCCCGATATCCGTTCGCTTTATTGAGCTCATGCAAACAGGGGATAATGGTAAATATTTTAGGCACGAGCACCTCTCGAGCGTTAAGATAGCCGATTTTTTGGAGTCGCATGGCTGGTTGGGGCAAGAACGAGCCGCTGGTGATGGGCCTGCGGTTGAGTTTCGTCATCCGAACTACCAGGGGCGGATCGGATTGATTGCACCGTACTCTCCCCGATTTTGTGCGAGCTGCAATCGTCTGCGTGTTACCTGCCAGGGCGAACTGCGCTTATGTTTGTTTGGGGAAAAGAACTTTTCCTTGCGCCCCTGGCTTGCCTCGCCTCAGCAACATGATGAGCTTATCGAGGTCGTTCGAAATCTCGTTCGCGTTAAGCCCCAGGCACACTTTCTTCATGAAGGAAAATATGGAAACACCAACTACCTCGCCGCTATCGGCGGATAGCACCAACGGGTCTTCTTTTCGCATGATCGATGTCGGAGAAAAACCGCAAACATACCGGCGCGCCCGCGCAAGCGGGGAGATCCAATTGTCGGCACCGGTCATTGAGCGAATTCAGGAGCGGAGTCTTCCCAAAGGAGATGTGCTCGCGCTGGCAGAAATAGCGGGTATTCAAGGAGCAAAACAAACTGCGGCGATCTTGCCGCTCTGCCATCCGTTGTTGCTTGAATCGGTCAAGGTTGTCGCCTCGGTTGATCCGGTGCGGAACGTCGTGCAAATTGAATGCGAGGTGTGTACTCATGCTCGCACCGGTGTGGAGATGGAAGCGATGATGGGAGCGCAAGCTGCTCTCCTGTGCGTTTACGATCTGACAAAATCCCTTGAACGTGGGGCGACAATCTCGCAAGTAAAGCTTCTTTTGAAGGAGGGAGGCAAGAGTGGTGTATGGAGAAGAGAGACATCGACACTGGTAGTGGAAGAGGTGCTGGATTCACACCAGACAACCCTTTCCTGCATTTGTGCGCAGGTCATTGTTGTAAGCGATCGATGCGCGCGCGGAGAACGTATCGATGAATCCGGGGAAGAGGCAATGCGGTTTCTTAACATGCGCGGGGCTGATTGCCTTCCCAAGGTTATTGTTGCCGACGAGGTAGGCGAGATTGCGCAAGCAGTGCAGCGTGCGTGCGCTGGTGAAGCGCATGTGATTGTCGTCAGCGGTGGCACGGGAATCGGTCCACGGGATGTCACCCCCGAGGCTTTGCTGCCGCTTTTTAATAAGACTTTTCAGGGAATTGGCGAGCTGCTTCGTTCCCGGATTGCTACTTCTCAACGTTTTGCTTCACTCAGTCGTTGCGGAGCCGGACTTGTGGGAAATTCGATTGTCTTTATGCTACCGGGAAGTGTCGGCGGGGTGCGGGATGGGCTAAAAGTGCTGGAGCCTCTTATGCCGCATATGCTTGCGATGGTTAAGGGGGGCGGTCATTGAGCATGGCGAAGCTTCTTACTTTTGATCAGGCGCTTTCAGAAGTACTAGCCGTGGCGACAGCTAATTCTGTTGGCGATGAGGAAATTTCACTCGATCGTGCTGCGGGCCGTGTTTTGGCTCGCGAGGTTGTCAGTTCCGAAGCTCTTCCGCCTTTCACTAATTCTGCGATGGATGGGTTCCTTGTCCATAGTGACATGCTCAAGGCTGCCTCTGAGGGAGCGCCGATCGGGTTGACTGTATGTGGTACTATCGCGGCCGGAGATCGGGAGCTTCCCCCGGTTTGTCGGGAACGTACATGCGCGTTTGAAATAATGACGGGCGCCCCGGTTTGTGAGGACTATGGAGATGCCGTGGTGCGTATCGAGGATGCTCGGATTGAACGCGATGCAAAGGGCCATGCCCGCTTTATTCAAATTTATTCTCCCGTTGAACGTGCTGAAAATGTACGATCGCGCGGGGAAGACATTGCTATCGGCGACGTGGCATGTCAGGCCGGAGTCGTGCTTTCATCAGCCTACCTCAGTGCTCTGGCGGCTATTGGCCATGCGCGTGTTCAGGTAAGACGCCTGCCGCGAGTAGCGCTTATTTCCACTGGATCAGAAGTTGTGGATTACACCGCATCACATGTTCCCGCGGGATCTATTCGAAATTCATCATGTGTGTATCTTGATCTTGAATTGCGTCGCTTGGGGATTGAGCCTGTGGACCTTGGAATTGTGACTGACCGGCATGATGAGGTTGAATGTGTATTGAGACGCGCGCTTGAGCGAAACATTGACCTAATCCTTTGCACAGGGGCGGTCTCGGTAGGGCGCTTTGACATTATTCCTGAGGTGTTGCGGCGGCTCGGAGCCAATATCATTTTTCATGGTGTGTCCCAGCGTCCGGGAAAGCCGGTGCTTTTTGGGCGTTTGGGAGAGGGAACGGCCTTTTTTGGTCTGCCGGGGAATCCAGTTTCAACTATAGTGGGGTACCGATTCCTGGTAGTCCCCTACCTGAGGACACTACTTGGTTTGCCGAGAGAAAGTGTGCGAAACGCAGTGTTGTCTCACGATCATGTCAAAAAAGAGGGGTTGCGGGTATTTGCGGCAGGGAAGCTCTGCCATGGCGCTCCCGGCCTGCAAGTACAGGTTATTCCGCGGCAGGCGTCTTTTAAGCTTCGTCCATTATTGGAGGCGAATTGTTGGATCATCTTCGACGAGCCCGTGCGCCAAGTGAAGCAGGGAAGCTTCGTTGGCTGCATACCTTTCGAACACAGTCTTTTTCATTCTGTATGTCATGGAGGGGGATGATGAATTTTAGAGTTAGGCATTTTGGACCGCTTCGACAGTACGGAGACGAGACCATGGTATTGATTGATTGTATTGAGAGCGTTTCGATTGGCGACATACGGGAGAAGTTTAAGGCAACTCTACGGCAAAATTTCCCCGATGCTTGCGATAGTATTCTCGATGCGGCGGCCCTAGCTTCAGGTGACCGTATCTATTCCCCTGCTGATCGACTGTCAGAGGGATGTGAGTTGCTCGCTCTTCCGCCGGTCTGTGGGGGATAGGCTATGGAACGGGTATTTGTATCGGTCGGTACCGAGAGGATCGGGGTTGAGTCGGTGCGTTCGTTGGTGTCCCAAGGCGCATGCGGTGCCGAGGTGGTTTTCGTAGGCACCGTGCGGGAGAATAACGAGGGCCGATCCGTTCGTGGGGTTCTCTACGATTGCGCTCGTTCGCTTGTCGTTATTGAAATGGAGAAGATCGCATCCGAGGCGCTCCCCCTGCTGGGGACGTCGGGAAATGTTGCTATGGTGCATCGTGTTGGTCTTCTTGCGGTGGGCGAAGTCAGTGTAGTTATTGCGGTGTCTGCGGCTCACAGGGCGGAAGCCTATGAAGCTTCGCGATATATCATTGAGGAGCTTAAAAGGAGAGTTCCAATTTGGAAACAGGAGCAATATCTTGATGGCAACTCAGAGTGGCTGGGTGGGCATGAACTGCAGCCCTGACTTGCTATGTGTTCTCCTCTGTGGTGGCAGGTCTACCCGCATGAAACAGGACAAGACTTCTCTTTTGTTGGGAAGCGGAGCGACCTTGAAGGAGAAAGCGCTTTCAACAATTCGAGAGGCCTGTGCGCATTTTCCAGAACTACGCAGTGAAATTTTCCTGAGCGTGCGGGACGGAGAGGGCATCAGGGATCTCATTCCGGATGCTGGGCCCATGGGCGGGGTCTATTCGGTTTTTCAGGCCTTCAGCGGGCCGGTGCTTTCACGTGGCCATCTTTTGTGTGTTCCTATTGATATGCCCTGTCTTTCAGATGCGGCCCTCGCCGCCTTGATTGCCGCGAGAGAATCTGCAATGGCAGTGCATTGGGATTCCTACAACTTGCCATTTGTATGCGAACTTTCGTCGGCTAGTCACAGAGTATTAGGCGAGTTGTTTTCGGCGCGAGGTGGTAACTCCCTTTCAGTGGGGCGTTTTTTGGCGGGACTTGGGGCGCGTGCCTTGCCAGTGTCCGAAGCGTGTTCTAGAGAGTTTCAAAATATCAATTATCCCGAAGACTATCACGCTCTCATTCGGGGGACACCGCAACGTTGAGCGGTATAGGGGGGCTATGTATGAATGTAAGGCTATGCAGTTCTGAGATTCGCTTTCGAGTTTCACGTAAAGAGGCAGCGTGCTTACTTGAGTCAAAGGTGTGCGAGGAAATACTGACACTCCCTGATGGGTCTCAGATACGTCTGAAGGCGGGGTGTGTGGCTGATGCCGAACACTCCATTGATATTAGTTGGGAAGATGGTTCACTTAGTTGTGTTTTGCGGGAGCGGGACTTTCAACTGTTGTTCGAGGCCTCTCCATCACGGGAACAACGCATCTTGCGCGATTTTACAGGACGAGCGGGGGAGGGGTTACGGGTCTTGTTTGAGATTGACTTATTTCGAGAGCGAAGGGGACAAAAGTGATCATTAAAGGTATCGTCGTGTCCTTGTCTTGCCGCGTTTTTTTTCTACTGTTCATGGCGTCGGGACTATCGGCCGAGGAGTGTCATGTGGCGGTAGCCTCTAACTTTCTTCAACCGGCGACTCGCTTGGCGCAAGAATTTGGGCGCGTATCGCCACATCGAGTTCGCCTTTCCTCGGGAGCTAGCGGAATGCTTTTTGCTCAAGTGCGCCAGGGGGCGCCTTTCGATGTATTTCTTTCGGCGGATGTGGAAACGGCTCAGAAGCTCGAAGAAGAAAAATTGGGGGTGCCGTCGATGCGCTATACGTATGCAGTGGGCAAGGTGGTTCTCGCAAGTCCTCGCTATCAGCACAGTGCAAGTCTTTTAGAGACATTGAAAGAGAATAGATTTGAGCGCCTGGCAATCGCTAATCCTTTGGTTGCTCCCTATGGCCGTGCCGCTAGAGAGATCCTCGTGGCATACGGACTGCTTGATAAGGTTTCGCCAAAAATTGTTTTTGGCGAGAATATTAATCAAACCTTCCAGTTTATGCTTTCTGGAAGTGTTGACCTTGGCTTGGTGGCATTATCACAGATACGAGGCACTGCTGCTTTTTCGGGATCGTTTATTCAGGTACCAGACGGACTCTACCGTCCTGTTCGTCAGGATGCTGTTCTTCTTGCGCGTGCGCAAGATAACCAAGCAGCAAAATCCTTCTTTGAATTCATTCGTACCGGTACGGCACGGTCTCTCATACAAGACTTTGGCTATGATATTCCTTAGGCAGGTGTGGCGGCTCTACTATTAACATTCAAATTGGCCGGTGTTACTACTCTTATTCTCATGCTCGTCGGCATACCGTTAGCGTGGTGGCTGGCCCGCGCCTCATCGTTCTTAGCAATTTTCGTTCGCACGGTAGTAACCGTTCCTCTCGTCCTTCCGCCCACCGTCCTGGGTTTTTACCTGCTACTTGCCATGGGACAGCATGGCCCGATTGGGCGAATTACAGTGGCGTTGGGAATTGGGTTGCTACCTTTTACCTTCTGGGGGCTGGTATGTGCTTCGGTTGTGTACTCGCTTCCCTTTGTTGTGCAACCCCTTCAAGCGGCATTCGAGTCTGTTGAGGATGGTTTGTTGGAGGCAGCGGCCTCCCTTCGGGCTGGTCCACTTGATACTTTATTCTCAGTTGTCCTGCCGTTATCACGGCCTGGTATCCTTGCTGCTCTTGTGCTGGGATTTACCCACACCGTGGGTGAGTTCGGGGTGGTCCTTATGATTGGCGGAAATATCCCCGACGAGACTCGAGTCGTTTCTGTGCAGCTGTACGATTATGTTGAGGCCCTAGAGTATAGCAAAGCTCATGAACTTTCGGCGATGTTGGTTGCCTTTTCATTTTTTAGTTTGCTTCTCATGTATGTACTATCGAAGCGCGTTCGCAGGGCATCGGGAGGGATGGTCCGATTATGAGGGCAGGGGGCATACAAGCTCGTTTCACGGCATGCGGCGGAGCCGGTCCCCGACTGGCCGTCGATGTCTCAATACCTCTTCGTGGGGTGACGGCAGTGTGTGGGCCCTCGGGTGCCGGTAAGACCACTCTTCTTCGCTGTCTGGCGGGGTTTGAAAGGCCTTCTTCGGCATACCTCCAGGTTGGCGATGAGGTGTGGCATGACAGCGCGCAGAATATTTTTCTCCCTGCCTATCGCCGGCCCGTTGGGTATGTGTTTCAGGATGGAAATCTTTTTCCGCACCTATCGGTTGAGTCAAATTTGAGGTTTGCGTTGAGGCGCGCGAACTTAAAGGATCACGATCAAGTATTCCACCG
The DNA here is from genome assembly GCA_964584675.1 of uncultured Bdellovibrionales bacterium. Taxonomy (GTDB): domain Bacteria; phylum Bdellovibrionota_C; class UBA2361; order UBA2361; family JBGSMV01; genus CAZPBV01. The sequence continues at coordinate 4,239 of CAZPBV010000078.1, read as the reverse complement.
GATAGCAAATATGCTCGATCTAAAAGAGCTCTTTCCGCGGTATCCGCATGCTCTTTCCGGCGGGGAGCGCCAGCGCGTTGCAATTGCGCGCGCCCTCCTAACAGTCCCGCAGCTACTTCTGTTGGATGAACCGTTATCTGCTCTTGATACGTCCCGTAAAAACGACTTGCTTCCCTATTTGCGGCGAGTTGTGCGAGAGACCCTAATTCCCATGTGTTACGTGAGCCACTCGGTTGAAGAGGTATCTCAAATCGCCGACGATCTCCTCGTCTTGGAGGCTGGCCGTGTGCGCGCTCAGGGCTCGATATTTGAGATTTCTCGGAACTTTTTGTTAGCGGATTCCTTTGTGGAGGAGATGGGTAGTGTATTTGAGGCTCATGTGGCCGGCTCCGCGGAGGACGGCATTTCTGTGTTGCAGATCCTTGGTTCATCAAGTCCCATTGTGCTTTATGCGCCGCGGGTTGAAGCAGAGGCAGGGGAAAAGGTGCGAATACGGGTGCAGGCGCGCGATGTCAGCATTGCGTTGAGCGAGCACAGGGATTCCAGCATTTTAAACATTCTCAGCGGACATTTTGTACGTAGTGTTCCTGCACTGCAAGTCGGGCATGTGGTGGCAGAAATTGATCTTCGGGGGCTCAAGTTGCTTGCGCGTATCACCGAGCGGTCGCTGTTGCGGCTTAACCTGACACCGGGACAGGCGGTATGGATTCAGGTCAAGGCGATTTCAATAGTCGATAAGCCCTTCATGGCCGGCCGCCTCCATGAAGGGCACCGGGGGGTTGAGGATGAAAGGGGTTGTGATAGTCTGTGGTAAAGACGTAGTGGAAAATGAGCGTATGTCAAACGGTGACGATAAGAAAATTATTTTTTCAATGAGCCGGGTAAATCGCTTTGTGCCCCCGAATAAGCAGGTGCTGAGGGATATCTCTTTGGGCTTTTATTACGGCGCAAAAATTGGGGTGATCGGCGCCAATGGTTCAGGAAAAAGCACTTTGCTGCGAATTATTGCTGGCAAAGATTCTGACTATAAGGGAGAGGTTCATTTCTCAAAGGAATATAGAGTTGGGTTTTTTGAGCAGGAACCCCAGATGGATCCAGACAAGACCGTGCGGGAGGAGGTGGCTCTGGGAGTGAAGGAGATTACCGCACTCCTCAAGGAATTTGAGGAAATTAGCACCAAGCTCGCCGAGCCAATGGACGATGACGTCATGGAAAAGCTTATCAATCGGCAGGCTGAGGTTCAGGAAAGGCTTGATGCGACCGATGCCTGGGATATTGATAGCAGGCTTGAGTACTCGATGGAGGCCCTTCGCTGTCCGCCGTCAGACCAGTTCATCAAGACGCTTTCAGGAGGAGAGAAGAGACGAGTTGCGCTGTGCCGCCTGTTATTGGAAGAACCCGATATATTATTGCTTGACGAGCCGACCAACCATTTAGATGCCGAGTCGGTATACTTTCTCGAGCGTCAATTAAAGGAGTACAAGGGCACCGTGATTGCGGTGACGCATGATCGGTATTTCCTTGATAACGTTGCCGGATGGATTCTGGAACTAGATCGCGGGCATGGCATTCCGTGGAAGGGCAACTATGCTTCTTGGCTTGATCAAAAGAGCCAACGTTTGGCCCAGGAGGAGAAAAGCGAAAGCAAGCGACAGAAGACCATGCAGCGCGAGCTGGAGTGGATTAGGCAAAGCCCGTCAGCGCGCCGTACTAAGAATAAAGCTCGTATTGCGAACTATGAGGCGATGTTGGGCGAAGACAGCGCCAAGAAGGAAGAAGAGCTTGAGATATTTATTCCTCCGGGTCCTCGCCTCGGAACTCAGGTTATTGAAGCTGTCGATATTGCCAAGGGGTATGGGGACAAATTGCTGTTTGAGCACTTGAGTTTTAAGCTTCCTCAAGGCGGCATTGTGGGAGTCATAGGACCAAACGGGGCCGGAAAGACAACGTTGTTTAAGCTTATTATGGGGCTAGAAAAACCTGATACTGGCTCGTTTGTTGTCGGCGACACGGTGCGGCTTGGTTATGTGAAGCAAGACCGATTGGATAAGAGCATTAACAAGAGTGTGTGGGAGGTTGTAGCCGATGGAAGCGACATGATGACCATGGGCAGTCGGCAGGTCAATGTTCGGGCGTACATTGCGCGCTTTGGGTTCAGCGGAAACGATCAGCAAAAGCCGGTCAGTGTCCTCTCGGGTGGAGAGCGAAATCGCATACAACTCGCAATGACCTTGAAGGATGAAGCAAACGTGTTGCTGCTGGATGAGCCTACCAATGATTTAGATGTCAATACATTGCGGGCACTGGAGGAGGCGCTCCTAAATTTTGCCGGATGTGCCGTCGTCATTACTCATGATCGTTGGTTTCTAGACCGTATAGCGACTCACATCATGGCGTTCGAGGGTAATAGCGAGGTTTTTTGGTTTGAAGGAAACTTTTCAGATTACGAGGAAGATCGTCATCGACGCTTGGGAAGTGATGCTGACAAACTAGGTCGTATAAAGTACAAGAAATTTAAGAGAGACTAGCTCAAGTAGCGCAAAGCGTGGAGCATGAGAAGGCAGAAATCTTTTATCATGATGGGCATTCTTTTGATGGCAGTTCTGTTTGCCTATTCACGGGGCTATGCCGAGAGGGAAATCGCTTTCACTGGCATCCCAACTTCTCCAGAGTTGGTGAAACCACTCAAGGTGGGCGATGAGCCTCCTGAGGCTTTCGTGCGAGACAGTAATGGCAAGGCAATTGAGTTGCGGGCCCTTGTGCTGTCCAAACCTACGGTGCTTATCTTTTATCGCGGCGGATGGTGTCCTTATTGCAACACTCATTTGGGAGAGTTGGCAGTGGTGGAGCCAGCGCTCTTGAAGGCGGGCTATCAGATCGTGGCTATCAGCCCGGACTCGCCGGAAAAGATCCGAATGAATCACAAACCTGAGATTCACTATACGATCCTCTCCGATAGCAAAATGAACGCTGCAAGGGCTTTTGGTCTGGCTTTTCAAGTTGATGAGGATACCGTACACCGTTATAAGAAAGACTATAAGATTGATCTTGAAGCTGATTCGGGCGAGACCCACCACATGCTTCCAGTGCCGGCAGCTTACATTGTAGATGGAACGGGTCTTATTTCCTTTGTCTACTACAATGCAAACTATAAAACACGCATCGATCCTCAGCTGCTATTGGAAAAGGCCCAAACCCTGGCTCCAAAGGCGCGTTAGAAATATTTCGGCGGAAAGTCTTGGCAAGGTCCTTAGTCTCGTGATAGGAGGACCCGCAGTTTTATTTTGTGGGGATAGGGTATGAGATTGCGCGTACGGGAAATCTCTTTGGTACTTGTCAGTTGTCTTTTCGTTTCTGTAGGTGCGTGGGCCCAGGATAATCATCGGGCAACTAATCAATTTGGAACTCGTTCAGCCCTCATGGGAGGGGCCGTCGTCGGCGGAGTCAATGACAGCTCGGCAGTCTTTTACAACCCCGGAGCTCTCTCCTATCTTCGTGATAGCAGCATTTCCGTCAGTGCAAATGCGCTACGATTGGAAACTCTTGAGCGCAACAATTCTTTGGCTGATGGAATTGGGTTTGATTCGGAAGAATTTACCGTTGTGCCTCTCATGGTTTCAGGAGTTTTCATACCGGATGAATCGAAAGATTTCGTTATCGGCTATAGCTTTCAGACCAAGAACTCAACCAAATTCTCGGACACACAACGGCGAGAAGGTGTTGGCGATGTTGTTGATGGAGCTGGTTTTGAGGGGATCGAGGAATCCATTGCCCAAGTTTCGGCTAATGGGGACCTTCAGGAATATTGGGGCGGGCTGGCCTTTTCGTACAATGTCGATGACCATTTTGGAGTCGGCTTCACCAATTTTCTTGCGCTTCGCCAACAAAAATCTCAGAACTCAACGGTTGTTCGCTCTGTCAATCAAGATTCTCTTGATGTATCGGCCCTCGATTTTTCTGAATCGGTTGACTATTACAATTTGCGGCTTTTATGGAAGTTTGGTGCGGCGGCGCACTATGAAGGAATTCGTTTTGGTTTGACCGTTACGACACCAAGTGTTGATTTGACCGGGGATGCAACATCAGCGCGGGACCTTACGTCCGTGAATACCGACATTTCCGGGGATGGAGAGCTGGATAGCATAGTTGCCAACGATAGACAGGATAGCCTGGATGCCGAATACCACACCCCGTTTTCATTTGCGGGAGGTGTCGAGGTCGACCTAACCAGCTCCACTC
>CAZPBV010000077.1:2750-11306 GCA_964584675.1 uncultured Bdellovibrionales bacterium | reverse complement strand
GCTGCACAAGGTGGCATCGTATTAGCCGTCCTCAACCATGTCGGAGCTTGACGCGTATACCTTCGGTAACTGGCGGCCCAGTCTAAGAGTCAGGGCCTGCCCTGTGTTGGCGTGTGTTCCAATCCACTTTTAAGAGATTCGATTCAACAAGACCATAACTGCGATGTGGTCGTGGCCTCCTTCGATCAAGCAGAAGCTATCCTGCCAGTTTACGATAAAGTGGCAGGGTCAAGAGGACTTGCTCAAAAGCATATGACCTTTGGGGTAAGAACTTTTCAAATGGAACTTGCAAAAATCGGCATTAGACCTTCGAGACGTATGCTTTTGGTTGAGGCAGTGACCGGAACCTCCCTTAATGAACTAGATAACGACGCCCTCGATGCTTTTGTCCGCGATGTTCAAACTTTGGCAACTCCAGATTCCTTTATTTGCATCAATGTCACCTCTGTCAATTTGAATAATATCTGTCTCGCTAAAATCCTCCAACTTGAAAGGAGGCTCAGGCTAAAAGAAAAATCTGTTTTGGCTATTGTCGACCCGAACCCCAGCCTATTTGACGAATTTAGCGGCGGCAACTCCGTTGGGATTTACCCTTCTCTTTTTCATGCTGCACTTGCTGGTCACTGTAAGGTGCAACGACAGTGGAGATCCGATCGAGGCGTGACGCTGAACGATTATAAAGGAGTAATTTGTCTGAAGTGGGACCACCCCAGTTGGGAGAATGAGTTCATGAAGCGACAGTATTTTTCTGATAGGATGGATAATGAGATTAGTCCTCTCGTCAAATGCGCTCCCGTTCTCTGGCACATGCCGGGACTCAACCTTGACAGAGCACCTCACGGGGATGCGCTAGGTGAATTGCGGGCCATGATAAGAGAGATTCCGCATCGCGAATCCTGCGGATTTAGTCTTGGCTTACTTGTTCCTCCTCAAGCTGCTCAAGTGCTGCAACGAGCGATCAGTACGGATGATAGCAGAAATGGATTACGAGTATTTTCATCCTGGGACCAAGTACTACAAGGGCTTCCGCCGCGCAGTCGACAGTGAAAGCACACCTTCCCGTGAGCCGAAGTAAGCGCGAAACCGACCGGTAGCGATATACTCCCTTCTGTGCTAAAAATACTACATTCGTTCATTTCACCTACCATTATGGAAGAAGTTTGGGACCTGTGTAGGTTCTAGCTGTTCTCGTTACACCTGGTGTGGCGCGAACTATTTGTGCGTTGGCCGTCCAGTCCATACACCCTTATCAAGGAGCAAAACATGAGTTCTTCGAAGGTGCGTGCGGGGCTGTGCGCGATGACGATGCGCTGCTTTGCGCTCGTGGCGCTAGTGGTGTGCCTCGCACTGATTATGGTTCCACATGAGCTGGGACACCTTGCGATATGCAAGGCAACCGGCGTGTGGGTACCGAGGTTCACTATCTTTCTTGGGGAACCAATTGTGGCCGTCCAGTTAGGCGAGACCGAGTACGCTATTGGCCGTTACCCGATCGGGGCGGCTAATATCGTTTTTGACAAGAAGCTGCCCCTCGAAATTGAGAATTTGGTGAGGGGCCCTCTGTTCGCGCAGACCTCGCCTTTTTTGGAACACATGCGGAAGAAAAGTCCGGAAAACGCCGTTGCTTTGTCCAAGTATGAGCGCTGGTATGCCTACGCTTCCAAAGTGGAACGGGCTGCAATAGTCTTGTGTGGACCATTGTTCGGCATTTTCTTTGGCGGAGTTACGGCGCTACTGGCCAGCATGATCGCCCCTGGTATTCAAAAGACAAATACCAAACGATTTGAGCTCCGCCCGTTTTGCCGTGATGATCCCGCGAATATTTTTTGGGACGGACTGTTGTTGCCCTGGCGCCTCATACGGGGCAAGGCAAGTTGGGACTCGGTCGCGGGCCCTCTTGGGATTTTGCAGGCGAGTCTCGTGCTCATTGCGGGAAGCTGGCGTGAACGAATTACCTTTCTTTCAGCGCTAAGCGTAGCTGTTTCCTACTTTAATCTCCTCCCCCTCCCCGGGTTGGATGGTTGGAAATTAGCCATGCTGGCTCTGGAGTGGATGACGGGTAGTTCCCAACATCCAATGGCCGAGTACTTCGCGCAGCATGGAACGACTTGTCTTCTTGGATGCCTCGTGCTGCTCGTAGTTATCGATTTTCATCGCATGGCCACTCATCCAGTTACCGGCAATACGAGCTAGGCAAGACGTGGCGGCGGAAGAGTTTTGTGGAGAACTGTCTCCAGACATGGTTTACCATGGTCCCAAAACCTTCCGTCCACTAGCGCCTCATTTTGTTATGCGCTCTAAGAACAAGAATACCACGATCTGCAGCATACCCAACGGGGAACAAGTTACCATGCGCTGCTATGAGAATGGGTTAGGGCCGCCCCCTTGGATTGGTCCGGGAGATGGATTAGTTTCCGTGGTCTGCTGAGTGCTCGGGCCGCCGGTTGAGGCATCAGGATAATTGCTGCGGATGACAGTATATGGGGAGTTCTCGACTGGGGGACCAGGAGGAGGGTTATCGTCGAGACTTTGAAAAAGATATGGCGACCAAAAGGTGGTTTTGAGTCGAATAGGAACGATAAATTCATTTCGCTGCAGATTCGCCATCACTTCAATAGCAACTACCTTCTCGCTGTTCGAGGCAAGTGTGTTTGCGTTTGGTGTCGAAGGAGGTAGGTCGGACGAAGGCGCAGAAGAATACTGGGCAGTACGAATATCAAGCGAAGAGGCAAAGTGACCTATCCCATAGGCATCAACCAATTTTGAAATATATGATTGTAGCTCAAACTGCCTGTCGCAGCCGGAGTTCGCCGAACAATTTGCGCCGGACAGGTTCGAAAATTGACCGTTCTCAAGATCAGGATCCACACCCCCTGTTCTGCTGCTTTCGTAAGCAATATTCGACATGGTCATGGAAAAGCGCATCAAATTGGAAAACTCCACCATGCCAAATACAATCAAAATCAGCACCGGAACAGAGATGGCTAGTTCCAATAAAACCGCTCCCTCTTCGCTGTCTTGGCAGGTTTCATACTTATCAGCCATAGCAACTCACCAAAAAGGAGAAATGTATGGGTTATTATCGGCAGTAAACGACTGCAACATTACAATTGAGGCAATATATTGAATCGATTCAAGAGGTTCGATAAGTCATCTTCCTATCCCGTCTAAGATAATCTCGCAGTACTCAGAACTATTCACCTCAGATACAGGGGAACACAACCAGGATAAGAACGCCGCTCAGTTTCCCATCAAAAAGGCACTAATATCACCGCGAATTACCTCTACTACTTCAGGGCCCGGATAGTGGCTACATGGGTAGACACGTTCTTGCGCTCTCGCACCAAACGCCTCCGTAACGAGATGTAACTGGGGCGTGGTAACATCTTCCCCCCCTCTCAAGCAGAGAACCGGGCCAGTGGGTAAGTCGTCACTAAGCCTATCGAGAACGCTCCACTCCGTCATTGCATTCAGATGGCCGACTAATGCCTCACGGCGAAATCCATCCAGGCAAGGAGAAAACCTTGCTCTGAAACTATGTAAATCGGCAACCTGAGGCTCTATTGGTGTGGCTTGAGTAGTGATCAAAATGACCGGACCGGTTTCATGACCGCGAGCCACATAGGCAAGCACCCCCATGCCGCCCGCCGAAATTCCGGCGAGAATGGGCCGATCGACTCCCTCAAGCTCAACAATCCATTCAATAATGTCCGCCACCCGTTCGGGGCCATGCACGCCGTCAGGACAGGGGGATGAATTACCGTGGGCCGGCATGTCGAATGCAATTGTACGGTGCGACTCCCATGGAACAAAGCCATAGGCAGCGGTATGATCTCCGCCATACCCATGCACGAATATTATTGTTCGATCATCAACGGCATGAAGTGGTTCTCGGACTTCATAGTAAATAGTTGCCTCAGTTCCAAGCCCGGGATGATATCCCATAGAAATAGACCCGCCGCGCGAAGAGTATTTCGCCCCAGACATTCCTATGACGTTTAGCTCGCTCGAAAGGCGCTCACCTTTGGGAGGGCAAAAACTACTCAGGAGATCGCTGGGCAATGTTGGCAGCGCACAGCCACTGAGAACGACAGCACACCCGCAAACACTGTTAAGTCGAGCCAATAAACCTGAACCCCCTAGACTATTCATACAATGGCAGATGATGGCTTACTATTCTACGAGCGGCAAACTTGAGTCCACCATGCCCACTGCGGCATGGTGGACTCAAAAATACTTAAACCCTCTTCCCCCCAGGAACAATCTCCGAAGGGGGATGAAGAATTAATAATTACTATCGTCCCACATGACACTAATATCACCGGCCAGAAATCTTTGCAGGAAGTTGGGATCGTAGGTGAGCCTCTGTACCCACGCATAAGCTTGATCTCCAGTCGGAACATAACCCGGCGTCTTATCAATAAGGATCTTAATGGCTCCCAACCGTTCAACCACTATTTCCCACTGACGCCCCTCCACTCTAGAGAGAACCGCGGCAAAATCAAACCGCTCATTGTGGTTGAGCACTGACAAAGCTTCGGCGAACGCCCGCTCCAACTTTTGTCCCATGGCCGCATATACCTGGTCAGGAACCATGGCACTCAGCGCCGCCTCTCTAATGAGTCCTCCCCCCTTTAGTTCCTTGGCTTGATCACAGGTATTGTCTGGACACCCCGTTGGAATATAACTACAACAAGTCCGACAACCTGAAGCACTCTTGCATCCCTTACAGTGGGTCACCGTCGGCGTTCGCCCATTGTAGTTAGGCGCACATTTGTTATCAGCCTGCGGACAGCCAGACAAAACCAACAATGCTACCGATACTGCTTTAATAGTTATGGATTGCATCCTGCCTTCTCTCATCTTGATTCTCTCCAAATTTAAAGATAAATAATTGTCAAACTTCCGCTAAACAACAACAAACAAATCGCTTCAGAGCACTCCTACTTGTGAGTAAGCTCATCAAAGATTATTCACCAAACACGCCTTCTCTGCTCAGGGCCAATTGTAGTCCTCTTGCCGCCCACCTCGCGTGAGTTTTTCTTTGGCCAATTTCTTCGCTCAACTCATGAAGTAAGCGGCCATTTGCTGAATCAGCCCCCCCAATGTTCTCAACGCCAATAGTTTGCAAGAGATCAAGAATAGCCCGATCAAGCTCAGAGTCCTTGCCGGCGTTCAAGACATACCATTCAACACATATTGTTCCAAGTTCATGTTGCCATTTGGTGGCAGCACGGGACGCTCCTTCATCATCAAGGGTCCGCTGCGCCGCCTGAAGGGCAGTAAAGAGTCGAAATACCCTGTCTTGCCAATCCTCTCCGCCCGAGTACGCACCAAGCGGGTCCTGCAACTGGTTTTTGATAAATTCCCTAAGAGCGCTACCCTCCAACCTCACCATTTGTCCATGCCACCGTAATAACTCCTCTGTAAACGAATCCGGAGCACTGCTTTCAAATCGCGTGCGCAGCCCAGGCAACACTGATTTCTCCAAATCAGTCTCGCCATGCAAAGCGGCAAGTGCTCGCTCAACCTCTACCGTCAATGAGGCCATGGGAAATGAGGAAGGCGCAGGTTCCCTAGAAAGCAGACCGACAAGAGTAGGCTCAATTGACTCCAGCACATCACGGGGAGGTTGCGAATAACCTGCCCATAGCCGAATCAAATAGACAAGTTGAGTTTGAACCTTTGGACTTGGCTCGCTTCTTAGCTGGGATACCAGCTCAAGCCCTATTTTCGGATCCTTCTGAACATCAGGCGAATCTTTCAGAAAAAATGAAAAAACCTCCCACACTCGCGCTCGGGTTTCGACATCCCCCTTCCACTTGTCAGTGGGAAGATTCATGCGATAGAAGTCGGAGAATTTCGCAAAATCGCCTATCTTACAGAAATTCTTAGGAAACGTTCCAATCCAGTTATTAAAATCAATAAGAGAGTAAGGTCTGGAAGCGTCGGGGCGAATATTCTCTGGCTGAGTGAGTTCATGTTGCAACATGAACTCACCAAAGACCGCATCATACGTTCCACGACGGACCACAACCGGTGAAGCACCGGCCGGAAGGACCGAACTGATAATAGTTCCAATATCTGCTCTGCCTACATCGACAGGATACATCTCCCCATTGGGGGCAAATATGATGGCAGATGGAAGTTCATTGCTCCCTATCGCCTTCTGCCAGCCTGGAGGAGCAACCGCCACGGGGACTTGCAGCCCTTGATGAGAACCAGACACTACTACGGGCGCCAATTTACTCAGCGAATCAGTCGCTACTGCCACCACGATAAGGCCTTGTGGGCCGTAATCATGCTGAATCTGATTAAGAACAGGAAACTTTTGCGGACAGTAGACGCACCATGTTGCCCATGTGTATGCCAACACCGCATGCCCTTCATTCAGGAAATCTCGCATGCGAAATGGAGAGTCAAAGTTATAGACTCCTCTATTAAATTCCAGATCGACGACAGCTGGTGACACAGACTGTCCAGGAACGCTCTCAATGCCACTTTCGTCGACCGCAAAACCAGGCGGAGCAGAGCATTTCCCTCCCAGAAAAGAGACCAATAGCGCTCCACACGCCGCCCCGCCAACTAGACGACCGGTTAAAGCACCACCGAATAGGGGATTGCGTGAGGTTATCAAGCCCGTTCTCGAAAAAAGGTGTACCTACCCACCCAGATGTTTCTGCGCCAATCTAGCAGGATGCGGGCCTTCTAATCAAGATGATAGCTAAGAAAGGGCTAGCAAGAAGGGTCTTGAAAAACCCAAGGATCTTTCGACTGTTCGAAAAAGTAACTACTCCACACCGTTATCCTCAAGGATTTCGCTACCAGTTTCACCCCCAACCCGGTATTCATGCAGCTTATTACGCAGTGTACGAATACTAATTCCCAACAACTTTGCCGCTTCGGTGCGATTCTGGTTGGTGGACTTCAGAGTCTCCAGGATGAGGGCTTTTTCCATCTCGTGGACGGTTACTCCCGAACGAATGCTGAGACCAGTCTCATCTCGCGAAACTTCTATTTGCTCTGTCAATCCAACTAGACGCGGAGCCTTAATAATTTCGTCCGAGTGACCGCTGAGTAGGAAGTCAGCTTCGCGCGGACTACCACCGCCAGCCAAGATGGCGGCCCGTTCAACAGCATTCTGAAGTTCCCGCACATTCCCGGGCCAGCGATAAGCTTCAAGCGCTCGAAGAACGTCAGAAGATATTGACGGAGCTCCATCACCAAGTGTTTGGTGCATAAAGTGCCGCGCCAGAAGACCTATATCCCCTTTCCTTTCCCGTAATGGCGGCAAAGTTATAGGGATAACGTTCAGTCGGTAGTATAGATCCGACCGGAAGGAGTTCCTATGAACGGCTTCCTCCAAATTACGATTGGTGGTTGCTAACACCCGCACATCGATTGATACCGGATCACGTCCCCCCACCCTGTCGACCTCTCGCTCCTGCAAAACTCGCAATAATTTTGCCTGAAGCACAAGATCCATTTCGGATATTTCATCGAGCAAGATAGTCCCGCCATGCGCCAATTCAAATTTTCCTAGCTTCCTGCTTTGCGCGCCGGTAAAGGCTCCCTTCTCATGCCCAAAGAGCTCGCTTTCAAGCAGGGTCTGCGGTAACGCAGCACAGTTTACGGCTACAAACGGTTGATTCGCCCGCGGACTCGCGGCATGAATAAGCCGCGCTATCAGCTCCTTACCGGTACCGGATTCTCCCTGAATGAGGACGGTGGCATCACTACGAGCAACTGCTTCGCATACTTCCAGGATCCGAATCATGAGTGGATCATTTGAAATTATAGGCCTGCTCTGTCGCCGTTTGCCTGAGCGTCCACGAAAGGCCCGTACATCCGGACTCAAAACTCTCTCTACAACCCGCACCAAGTCCTCCACTGAAAATGGCTTGGTGATAAAGTCAGCCGCTCCAAGCTGCATGGCCTCAACTGCCTGGGTTATTGTCCCATGGGCTGTAATCATAACGACCGGAATGCCGAGGTCTCGTTTATGAACGGCCGACAAAAGTTCTATGCCGCTCATGGCGGGCATTCGTTGATCACTGATAATGAGGTCACAGGTTTCATGCTCAAGGTAGTCAAGGGCCGCCTGCCCATCTCCGACAACGGCAACATCATAGTTGGCGCGGGAAAGGCTTGCCTGAATGGCGACCTGCATTTGTAGATCGTCCTCGGCTACTAGAATTCTCGTTTCCGTTTTCGTCATGAATTCTCCTTTCCCCGAATAAAGGCAACCTCAAACACAGCCCCGCCACTCTCATGATTGTAAGCCCGTACCGTTGCACGGTGCTGGTCAAGAATCTTCTTCACTATGGCGAGCCCAAGACCCGTTCCGTCGGGCTTGCCGGTAACAAACGGTTCAAAAAGAGTATTTGTTAACTCCTCGGGAATGCCGGGGCCGGTATCACGCAGAGTAACGATAACTCGCTGACCATCCTCCCGGCTCGAGATAAAAAGCTCACCGCGATAACGCATGGCTTGCAAGGCATTTACCAGCAAATTATAGAACACTTGCCTGACATTGTTCTCGCCGCCCAGGATGTA